>SUTL01000068.1 GCA_015062925.1 Methanobrevibacter thaueri | reverse complement strand
ATTAGAAATATCTCAAAAATAATTTTGAAAAATATTTAAGGAAAGATTTGATAAATATTGTAATAAATGGAGAATTAAATAATGACACGAGCAGAAGCTGAATTGCACAGCATCAGAACCACTATTGAAGCTTATCAAATGATTTTAAAAAATAATGCTGAATTATCTGAAGATGATAAAAACGATATTAGGAAAAAGATAACTGAGTTGGGAGAACTTAGGGACAAAATATTGTCTGAAATATACAATTACGGTCTTTAGAATATTTAAAAACATTGTCGGGTTTATGGAGCATTAGTAAAAAAAGCAGTTTGACGAGTTTTAACTCCACAACCCAACTTAACCATTACCATACGAGCCTAAATAATTTTAGGCTGTAATTAATAATCTTATTTTTTAGCTATTTAAGCAAAGTGCGAGAGCATTTGGTAAGTAATTTATATATTGAAAAATATTATGAAGTCACATTTCCAGGATTTCAACCATCACTAAATCCAACAATTTTACACTTTTTTATCAAAAAAAGCATCTGAAATATGTGACTTCAATTAGTATATTAAACTAATAAAAAATATAACACTTGTGCGAGAGCATTTGGAAACTAATCAGTAAAATTTAAAACGCTAATTATAACTTGTATGGTTGATAAATATCATATAATCCAAAAAAGGAGATATAACATGAAAATATTTAATAGTTTTAATAATAGACAATATCAGTTATCTGTTTGCTGTAAAGGCAAACACAGAAGTTTGAAAAGTAGAAAAGTTAATGATATGTTTGTTGGAAAAATAGCTTATAATCCGATGCTATTTAGAAATAATGGTCGATACCCTATTGAAAAAAGACAATGGATTAGAGAGCAGATTAAGCTGTTGAAAGATCGCTAAGAAAAGCATTGAGGATAATATTATTTTTTTAATTTTTCTTTTTAGTATAAATGCCTCCTACTTTAATTTTTGCAATATCGTATTGTATTTGGGATTAAATTATATAATTCATTTTTAGATAAATTATAATCCCTGAAGGGAGGTAAAAATATGATTGAATTTTTTAGAAAATTAAAAGGAGAACTTTTAGGTAAAACAACTGTTAATGTTGAAGGATGGTTAGGATTAAAAAATATCGATAATGAAGTATATGGATTAAAACGTTTCTATGATGAAGAAACAAATACTTTGTATATAGATAAATTACAAAGCCATTTAATTTGGTCCAATACAAGATATTTAGATAAAAATTATTATGAAAAACTAGAAAATGACCATTGGAAATATCTTAAAAAAATAATGGTTGAACCAGATGATTACAAAGAGTTATTTGAGTTAAGATCTGAAAATTATTCATTAAGAAATGACTTAAAAGATTTAGAAAATTCAAAACAAAACTATCAAAATAAAATCCATGACAAAAATTGCAAAATTTTAGAATTGGAAGACACAATCAATCAAATAAAAAAACAAAATTCTAAAATTAAAGATTTGAAAATTGAACTTAAAGAAAAAGATAAAAAACTAAAAAATCTTCAAATAGATTTTAATTTCTTTGTATATGAATATCAAAAATTAAAAGGAATAAAAGAAGATTTTGCAAGAACTTATGATGAGTATATAGACAAAATAAGGATTTCATATGATTTGGACGCAGAAGAAAGTGTTGAAGATATTAAATTAATGTATGAAAGAATTATTTCTGAATTAAAACGGGAAAATGATAATCTAACTGATTCTAATAAAAGATTAAATTCCGAAAAATCTTCTAAAGTTAAAAGACTAGAAAAAGAAAACAATTCTTTCATGATTTCATTAAAAGAAAAGAATGCTAAAATTGAAGAACAAAAAAATGAAATATCAAAATTAAAAAATTCTAAAAATAATAAACCTAAAAAACAAGAACGTGAATTATCAAAAATAGAAGTGCATAAAGTAAGTAGGGAATCTAAAGAATATGCAAGATACAAAAAAAGCGTTTTAAAGAGAGATAAAATCTGTCAATGTTGCGGTTCACCAAATAATCGAGAAGTACACCACCCATTAGCATTTAATGCATATAATCATCTTGGAGCAGATACTAATAATGGAATTGTTTTATGTAAAGATTGTCATGTCGAATATCACCATAAATATGGCTATAAACAAAATAATAATCCAGTTACACTAGCTCAGTTTTTAAGAGATTATGGAATTAGACTGCAATCTACCTTTGATGATGAATATTTAGTTTCTGAAGATTTAATTAGGTTGGCTGGCGGTAAATAAACAGATATTTGATTTCAACAGATTAATCTATTAAGAAAAAGGATTGTTATTTTGTTAATATGACCTAACCGTAATATTAAATATTGTGTTAAACATAAAGTTATAACAATGAACAGCGTGTTAATGGAGATGTTGTAGGTGAAGTTAGAAAAATTCAATGAAGATACAAGGGTTAAAATTCCTGCTACAATTCAGTTTTTACGGTTAGGTTATGATTATCAGTCCCTCAATGAAGCTATAGCAAATAATTTCATTGAAGAGGATACAAATATTTTTTTAAATAGATTTAAACCATCACTAGAACGTATAAATAAAAAACAATTCACAGATGATGAAATTGAAAATATTCTGCAAGACATTAAGCAGATTGTTAAAAATAATGATTTAGGAAAAGAATTTTACTATTGGCTCATCAATCCACAAGACAAAGTAAAATTAATAGATTTTGATAATATTGAAAATAACGATTTTGCTGTTTGTTGTGAATTAAAATTTTTTAATACGCAACTTGGAACCCATTTCAGACCAGATATCAATATATTAGTCAATGGAATGCCGTTGTCATTTTTAGAAGTAAAAAAACCAAATAATCATGAAGGGATACGTGCAGAATTTAAACGTAATGAAAAAAGACAAACACAACCATTCAATACCAGATATTTCAACATGTTTCAAGTAGTATCTTTTTCAAACAATATGGAATATGAAGAAGTTGACAATGTTGATAATATACGTGCAGGTTCATTTTATTCCACTCCCAATGGAAATAAATCCGTATATTCCTTTTTAAGAGAAGATGATGACAAATATAATTATAATTACAATTATTTACATATACCTAACGACTACATTCGATATGTTACAATTGACAATCATTATAATGCTGAAAACTGCGATACACCAGAATTTGAATCCAACTTAAAAACAACAACTCCCTGCAATAAATTCATCACATCACTTTATGATAAAGAAAGATTTTTGTATCTTATTAAATATGGAATTCTGTATGTTGATGAGCAAATTCAAGAAAAACATATTATGAGATATCCTCAATTCTTTGCAAGTAGAAAAATAATCGAACGATTAAAAAAAGGAGGGAAAAAAGGCATTATATGGCACACTCAAGGTTCAGGAAAAACAGCACTTTCAGCATATTCTTGTAATGCAATAAAAGATTATTATTCAAAACAAGACATCAATACTAGATTTTATTTTGTGGTCGATAGATTAGATTTATTAACACAAGCTGAACGTGAATTCAAAAAGAGAGGTTTTAATGTTGTTACTTGTGATGATAGAGATGCCTTTGAGAAGGAACTCAACAAACCTTTACCAACCAATCAACCTTCAGATTCAATAGCGGAAATTTGTGTAGTGAATATTCATAAATTTAAGAACAATATACCAAAATCCAGCAATGATTATGGTATAAATGTACAGAGAGTATTTTTCATTGATGAGGCACACAGAAGTTATTCATCAGTTGGGACTTTCTTTAAAAATCTATTAAGTGCTGATCTTGATGCAGTATATTTAGCACTTACCGGAACTCCAATTTTAACAAAAAAAGAAAGAACTAATATGAAATTTGGAGATTATATTCACAAATATTTCTATGACAAATCAATAGCAGATGGATATACATTAAGGATAAAAAAAGAAAAAATAGACACCACTGTTAAAAATCAAATCAGAAATGAGTTAAAAATCGTTGACGATACTGATTTTGATGACCCCGATACTTTTGAATCCGGAAATTACATTGCTTGTATTGGAAAATATATTGAAAAAGACTTTTTACAATTTAGGGAATTTCCTCGTGACGATAGTGTTGGTGCAATGATTGTTTGTAAAACAAATCCTCAAGCTGTAAAAATGTATGAATGGTTTAAAAATAATACTAAACTTAAAACAGGACTTGTAATTAGTAAAGAAAATGATGCAGAACAGGATAAAATAAATAAAGAAAACCAAATCAACTTTAAAAATTATGGTAATGAAGATACTTTAGATATACTTGTAGTAAATCTAATGCTCACAACAGGGTATGATGTTAATAGATTAAAAAGATTATATTTATTAAGAGGTCCAAAAGCACATTCACTATTACAAACCGTGTCAAGAGTAAATAGACCATATAAATCTCCAAATGGTTATATATTTAAATTTGGATATATCGTTGACTTTGTAGACATTGAAAAAGAATATGATGCAACATTAGCAGAGTATATTAAAGAACTTGAATACGAAATTAAAGAATCAGATGATACAGCTCCTCCATTAATTGGAGTTGTTGTAGATAGTAAGTTTGTGTATGAAGATTACCAAAAATTTAAGGCAGAATTAGATTCGTATCATTTAGAAACTAATAATGCTGAAATATTTACTCAACAAATAATGTTATATAATAAAGACGCTCTCATTAAATTAAAAAATAGTTTAAGTGGAATGAAAAAAGCTTATATGGAATTATTAATGTCAAGAAGTGAAGAATACATTAAATTGATTGGTAACGATAATGTAACAAACTTATTAAAATGCGTAAATGATAGATTGTCTTTTTTAAATATTAAAGAAGACCCTATTGGAGAATTGGTGACACTTCCCGGTGCCGAAATAGGTAAAATAATTTACGAATTCCAAAAAGTAAAAGAAAATCTTCTAGATATTGGGCCATCTTCACAAATGGATGAAGATTTTGCGAATTTACGTAATATCTTATTAGCAATTAGATTAGAACTTAAAAAGAATGAAAACGAAAATGACCCACAATTAAAAATTCTTAATGATTGGTTAATGAATGTATTTGATAAATTAAATGATTCGACATTAGATGATGTTGAAGTCATTATAGACGAAGCATTAGAAGTATTAACCGAAATTAAGAAAATTAACAAAGAAAATGAGATTTTCATAGGCAAGTTTGATGGCAATCCTGCTTATTTAAAAACATACCATTTTATTTCTAAAAACTATAATTTAGATAATGATATCATTAATCAGATATTAGAGGTTATATTTGAAGACATATCTGAAATTAATAATCAAATATTGATAAGTCAAGGTAGACAGAATTTCATAAATAGAATAAATGAAGACACTACATTAGAACTATTAAATAAAGGGATATTTAATAAAGTGAAAAAATGTTATACACCAATTTTAAATGAATTTTATACTAACTTAAAAGTTTACGAAGAGGGATTAAATGCAGAATATTAATAAACTAGAAAGCGATATCGAAGAAATCATTGATGAACTAAAAGGATTATGTCAAACAAAAGGATTGTCAAACACTGGTGCGGAAGAAGAAATTATAACTTCAGTATTCCTTTATAAATTCCTAAACGATAAATTCATGCAGAATATTAAAGAATTTAGTGAAAAAGTAGGTTATTCTATTGAAGAAATATTAATTGATAATAAAGATGAAATTCTTGATGCTTATTATAGTTCACATCCAAGAGACGTTGCATTTGAATATACTGATACGATTGAATACTTAGTAAATAAATCATCAGGTGATGATATTCATATATTATTTGACGACGCTCTTGAAAATATTTCAAATAATCATCTTAACGAAGCATTTTCAATAGAAACTGCCGAAGGTAGTAGAGAACCATTATTTAAAAGAATAATCGACGAATATATCGATGACGGTAAAGATAATTTTGCAAGAAACATTCTTGGCATCGTAAGTCAAGAAAAATTTGATTTCAGTGAGGCGTTTAAAGAAAATTTTGATTTTTATAGTAGAATATTTGAATACTTAATTAAGGATTTTAATGTTGCAAGTGACACCTATGCAGAGTATTTTACTCCCCAAGTTATCTCTAAAATTATTGCGAGAATTTTAGTTAATATGAGTCCTGTTGAAGACATATCCTATGATATTTACGACCCTAGTGCAGGTTCAGGGTCTTTGATACTACATTTAGCTAATGAATTAGGAGAAGGATCATTTGGAAATAAAGCTCAAGTATACACTCAAGATATATCTGTCAAATCTTCTCGTTTTTTAAGAATCAATATGCTACTTAATGGATTAACTGATTCATTAGACAATATTATTAAAGGAGACACATTAGTCTCTCCGTCCCATTATAATGAAAAAGATAATCCTTCTTCAGGTATTAAAACCTTTGATTATATCACAAGCAATCCTCCATTCAAAATGGACTTCAGTTCAACAAGAAATACAATTGAAAATAAATGGGCGGAATCTGAAGAACATGACGGGATAAAAAGATTTTTTGCTGGCGTTCCAAATATTCCTAAAAAGAAGAAAAAAGGCATGGCCATCTATTTATGTTTTGCACAACATATTTTATGGTCTTTAAAAGAAAATGGGAAAGCAGCAATAGTTGTTCCTACTGGATTCATCACTGCTAAAAACATACCATTAAAAATTAAAAAAGAAATTATCAATCAAAAATGGTTAAAAGGAGTTATTTCCATGCCTCCGAACATTTTTGCCAATACAGGAACCAATGTTTCAGTTTTATTCATTGACAAATCTAATACGGATGGGGACATTATTTTAATTGATGCATCAAACTTAGGAGAAAAAATTACTATAAATGATAAACAAAAAACAATTCTTCGCCCAAATGAAATTGAATTAATTGAAAATACTTTTATAAACCAAGAAGAAGTAGAAGATTTCAGTGTTAAAGTTACATATGAAGATATTATAGAAAAAAATTATTCTTTTTCGGCACCTCAATATTTTGAAATCAAATTTCAATATGAAGAAATTTCTGAAGAAACATTTTTCAAAAAATTAGATGAATACAAAAAAGATTTAAATGAAGATTTTAATAAATCAAAAGATTTAGAAGAAACAATTAATAAAAACTTAGAAAAATTGATATTTAAATATTAGGAGGAGTCATATTTGAGTATAAAATTTGACAAATATAAATTAATTGAATTATGTGAATTAATTACAGATGGTTCACACACTAGTCCAAAATCTCAAATCGAAGGTTGTTATATGGCTTCTGTTAAAGATATGGGCGAATATGGTTTTGATTATTCTAAATGCCGTAAAATATCTTATGAAGACTTTAAAAAACTTTCCAAATCTGGATGTTCACCAATTAAAAATGATATTTTAATCGCTAAAGATGGTTCACCTTTATCTAACATTTTTATTTATGATGATGACGAACCTTTAGTTTTATTATCTTCTATAGCAATAATTCGGCCAAATGAAGAAATATTGTATCGTGAATTTTTAAAATATTATTTAAGTAATTCTTATATTAAAGAAAATGTTCAAAAAACATATACTTCAGGCTCGGTTATTCCAAGAATCATACTCGAAGATTTTGAAAAATTTCCAATATATGCACCAGACATAGAAAATCAAAAAAAAATAGCCAAACCATTAATGGATATAGATGAAAAAATAAAATGTATTAAAAATATCAACAGCAATATTTTTAAAATATGTAAATTAATTTTTGACTATTGGTTTTTACAATTTGATTTTCCATATAATAACAAACCCTATAATTCGAATAATGGAAAAATGGTTTATGATGAGAAACTTGGTAGAAAGATTCCTAAAGATTGGTCGAGAGGAAATTTAGATAATATTGCAGAATATATAAATGGATTAGCTTGTCAGAAATACCGTCCGATTAATAAAAGTGAAAAATTACCAGTCATTAAAATTACAGAGATGCATGAAGGTTTCACAGACAAAACAGAATTTGTTCGTTCAGATATTGATGAAAAACATATTATTAATGATGGAGATATTTTATTTTCTTGGTCTGCCACTCTAGAAACCATGATTTGGACAGGAGGTAAAGGTGGTTTGAATCAGCATATTTTCAAAGTCATTCCTAAAGATTATGGAAAATATTATGTCTATATGATGTTGTCCGCATATATAAATAATTTTGTTAGGATGGCAGAGTCAAGAAAAACAACTATGGGACATATTACTCGAGAACATTTATTACAAAGTAAAATTCCATTACCTCCAAAAGAATTAACATATGAATTTGATGAATTAGTTGCTCCTTTATTTAATAAATATATTCAAAACAATATTGAGATTAGAAAATTAAATGCCCTTAAAGAGTTTTTATTGCCTATATTACTAAATGGCCAAATTGGGTTTGAAGAATAATTAATTAATCTTTTTCACTACCATAAGTCAATCAATACAATTTAAGAAAAATAAACAATATTCTGAATATTACTATAAACAAGGTGAACAATCATGAATGAATTAACTAAATGTTTAAATGAATGGAATGCAACAATTGAAGCTTTAGGTCAGGGAAAACAAACAATATTAATCAGGAAATATGGCACAACTTTAAATGAATTCCTGCTTTATCCAACAGTTAGCTATGCACTTAAAGATAATGTTTTAGATTCATTCCAGGAACAGGACTTTGCAAAAAACAACCTCCTGCCAGCAGGTGAAAATGGAGAATATGAAGTTAAATACTATGCCACTGTTGAAAACGTAATCGAGAAACCATCAAGCAGGATCGGCGCATTTAACAAATTCCATATTTGGACTCGTGATCATGTTAAAAATTATCTTGGTCGTAAACCTGCACAAATCTGGATTTTAAGGGTTTATAAACTTGATGAACCACAGATGTTGAAAAGAAATCGTGGTATGAGATATGCTAATGTAGATAAACCTGTTAAACTTGAAGGTAAACCTATTATTTCTGATGATAAGTTTAATAAGTTAAAAGAAGAGATTTTGAATACAAAATAGTTTTATCTTGATAATATGTTAGCTAAATTACTTGAAATATGTGAAAATCTTAAAGAAGAAATATATTCTGATAATAATCTCAAAGATTATTATTTTGAACTCAAATATGAAGAAAAAGCAATTGTTACTTTAGTTAAGACATATATGGGTCATGATGAAAAGGGCAGAATTCGACATAAAAATGTTTATGGTAAATCCGAAGAATTGGAAATTACTTTAAAAGAATATTGTAATCTTTTAATTGAAATCTATGAATGGAAATTGATGAAGGGCACAACAGGAGCTGTCCGAACTGAAAGAACGGTTGCAAGAATTAAAATTCAAAAAATAAATTAGTATTATTTTAGGTGAAGAATATGGGACTCAAAGGTTTTGATAATATCTGGTACTGTGACAAATGTGATATACATTTCAAGGATGAAGATGATTATATTTACTGTCCTAATTGCGGTGATGTTTTAAAAAATGATTGGTATCAAATGGCTTTACAATCAATTGAAAAATATTTAAATGAAACCTCACAAAGTGTCTGTGAAGATTGTTGCGAAGAATTCGATATATCTTATAATTTTTGCCCTTTATGTTCTAATAAACTAAAAAAAGAAAGTATCATGGGCGAGATAAGAAAAGATAATTCAATTACTGCTTACTGGAACGGTGAAGAAATATGTGTATTCGATAAGAACGATTTTTTAGACTCCCCCCATTTCTCAGGAACTATTGTAATAGATTGTTTTAAATGGAAAAATCGCCTGGATTATAAGCTTGAGTCCGATTTTTTAAAAATTGATGAAAAACCTCCTCAAAAACTTTCTTTTGCAGAAACTTACTCAATATTTAATAAAAGAGGAAGTGGAATAATAGTGAGAGATATATTAGAATTTCTTCCAAAATATACTGAGGATAATTCAGATCATAAAAAACCTGCATTTGACCATATTAATATTTTAAAAATCAGAGATGATTTATATGTTAAAATAGTGGTGGATTATATAGAATATTAAATTAATAATTTATACTTTTAATCCTGTAGGTTTTTAATTATTTCCTCACCATCATCAGTCAACCTATACAATCTACCCTTTCTAACTTCCGGATTAATACATTCAACGAGATCATGGTCTTTTAACTGTTTTAATGTATTTGAAATATGATTTTGAACAATATCAGTATCCTTAGCAATTTCAGAAGGCATTTTTGCACCATTAGCTAATGTTTTTAAAACCTTGCTTCTGTACCTGGACTTTTCGATATACTCAATTGTTGCTTTCACTTGCAATCACTCCCCAATTATATATTTTAGATTAATTTATACATAAAATTTCTCACATCAATTATCACACGAATATCATATCCTGACTTAAGTGTTTCAAGAAATGCTGATGCTTTTTTATAATTCTTGTTTTCAACATCACCAATTCCGGCAATCACACATTCACAGGACAATTTCATTTCATCAACAATAACCTCACGCAAGCCATTTTTAAGGCCAATTTCATCATTGTTGATGATATCAAGCACATCATATGTTTTTGAAACATTTTCATAATGCTTTTTTACCCGCTGGTTCCAGCTCATCAAATCACCCAACCCTTTCGTGCACCAAATACTGAAACTCCACACACCAGAAATCACGTACCAGGTAATCATCAAAGCTGAAGATTTTGTGAGGTTTATTTTTCATATC
>SUTL01000067.1 GCA_015062925.1 Methanobrevibacter thaueri | reverse complement strand
ATTATTTTTTTTTTTTGAAATTTCTGTTCTGATTTTACCCATCGAATTATTGAAGGAATAGTTAATTAAATAATTTGATTTGATGGTAAGTGTATAAATTAATAAGTCTTTTTTTTATAATTATCACTTAGTATTTGAAAAATAGTTATTTTAAATTATGTGATATATATGTAAAAATAGAAAAAGAATAGAGATTATGGAAAATCTCTATTTAACTTTAATAGTTACTTTTGCTTTAGATGCATTGTAAATAGCATTACCTTTATAAGTAACAGTAGATTTGTATTTACCTTTTTTACTTAATTTTTTAATTTTAAAGGTAGCTTTACCTTTAGCATTGGTTTTTGCAGTGTAAGTTTTCTTTTTAATTTTAATACTTACTTTAGCTTTAGCAATAGCTTTACCGGATTTGGATTTTAAAGTAACAGAGTATTTTTTAACTTTAACTTTAGCTTTGAAAGTTGCAGATTTAGCAGTTATTTTAGAATTTTCTTTATTAATGTTAACCGGTACAATAACAGTTGTTCCTTGGTGGAACTGATCGCCATTATATTGCATAATTAAATTTTCACTACCAACTTTACTTGCTACAAGTTTATAAACAGCACTACCATTAGCATCGGTAACAACAGCACTTGTTTTACCAGCGAAAGTAATATTAATAGTTTTATTTGCTAAAACAACACCATATGCATCTTTTAATTCTAATTTATAATTATATCCTGATTGAATTACACTGATTAAAACATTAACAGGGTTTTCACCAGTAATGGTGGTGTTAATATTAGCAGTAACTGCTTGTGAACCATTACCTTTAGCTGAAGTTAAATTATTTTCACCAACAATAGAATCAGTACCTGTTAAGTTAACAGCATAATCTCCAGTGGTTTTAATAGTGTTATTTGCAATGTTTGCAAAACCACCAGCAATTTTAGCACCAGTAGTAATATCACCTAAACTGTCTCCAATAGAAGCGTTTCCTTTATTGGATGCGTTAGAATTAATTTCATTATCAGCAATATCAATATTATTAACTTTAGAACCTATACCAATAGTATGGTTACCGTTAAGGTTGATTGTATTATTTTTAACTAAAGCTTTTTCTCCACCAATTTCAATACCAACAGCATAATATGAGTTAGCATTTAATTCATTATCAGTTATGTTTACACTAACAGGTGCTCCGTTCATTCCAGCATAAATTGGATAAGCTGAACTAGGAGAGTTTAAAATAAATTTATTTTTATTAATTACACCAGTAGCTGGACCTTCAACATCAATACCATTTGCATAGTAAGCTGAAGTGGATTCAATTATATTATTATTAACATTGAAATTATTACCAGAGAGGATAATTCCATAAATATAAGAATTACCATTGGATATTATATTATTGTTAGCTACAACTGCATTATCAGAAGTAATATCAACAGAGTAAATAGTATCAAATGAACCGAATGCATCAGCTAAAGTAACAGTTACATTATTATCAATGAATTTTACACCATTGGAAGATGCAATTACAATACCTTCAGAAATAGGGAAGCTCATCCAATTTCCACTACCTTCAGGAACTTCAAACCAAGCTACAGGGCATGAAACTAATTCTAAATCAAATTTATTTTTTGAAATAACCGGATTAGTTACATTATAAATATAAACTCCATTGTTATAAGCAGTACCATTGGTAGCTCCTTGATAATCAATAGTGTTATTGTTAAATATTAATTTAGCAATATCTATTGCAAATAATCCATAACTCTCTTTATTGATATTAGAAATTGTATTGATGAAGTTACCTTCTAAAGTAGCTGAGGTTAAGTTAGTTTTAAGTGAAATGCCTATACCAGCACCAGATATAGTATTGTTGATAATTGATGCATCACCTTTAATAACTTTAACACCAACACTTTCAACACCGAAACCTTCCCAAATAGATTCATTACCTTCTTGAGAAGATAATGTAACAATTCTATTATTAACAAGGTTTAATTTTGAACCTCTGTAAGCAAGACCGGTAGTGTAATTACCAGCAAGGTCAATGTAATTATCTTTCACAGTACTTTCAACATCACCAAGAGACATACCGAATACATTATATGCATTACCTTTGACGGTATTATTAATGTATGTGACAGTAGCATCTTGACCATTCATACCAGAGTAGATTCCATAAACAGAACTGTTAGATTTAACAGTTATTGTGTTATTGTCTACAATTCCTTGTGCTGGACCTTCAATATCTATACCATTAGCATAGTAACTTCCAGTGGAAGTGATAGTGTTATTACTGATGGTGAAGTTGAAACCTGAAACAAGAAGGCCGTAAATATAAGTATATCCAGTTGAGATAATTGTGTTATTATTAATTGTTGCTTTAGTGGAATTTTTAAAGTCAATGGAGTAGATTGTATCAGATTCTCCACTAATATTATTATATGTAACATTGATTAAGTTATTTGCGAAATGAATAGCTTCAGTGTTTTCAATTAGAATTCCTTCAGAAATAGGATATGCAACCCAACCGTATCCTGGAACTTCAACCCAGTTAACATAGGATGAAACTAATTTTGCATTAATTTTATTTCCAAAAATATTTGCTCCTCTTGAATTGGATATGGAAATTACATTGTTAATCATAGTTCCATTTGTAGCGCCTGCATATGTAATTTCATTGTCTAAAAGAGTTATTAGATTTGTATTAATTACATTAATTGCATATGCGTTTAAGGATTGTTGTGCGTTGAAGTTGATTATTGTATTTTGGATTGTAACCATAGTGGAATTGATAATGGATATTCCTTCAGTTCCATTGTTTTGATTAATGGTTATATTGTCAATTACAGTATCTTTAGTACCTACTATTTTGATTGAAATATCTTTTAATACTGTATTGTTTCCTCTTAATATTATTGTACGGTTTAATGTGATGGAATTAACTCCTACATCGGAGATTTCTCCGGAGAATGTTAATTCGTTTGCGGTTACATTATCACGTAATGTTCCATTATCATCAAAGTAGTTTTTAAAATTGTCTTTTGTCACGATATTTTCGTCTACACTTACTATTGGATTATCTTTTTCAACAGTAAGTTGTTCATCGATAGTTATTTCATTATTATCTGTTGTGAGATTAGTATTTGCATCATCACTAGCAGATATTGCACTTGTTGATAAAAGTACGATTGATATAACTATTAATGAAATTATTAAACTTTTAAAGTTAATATTTACACCTCTAATTATATGTTATGATTAAAACAATTAGTATTAATTTTATTAAAATTAGATAGACTATTAGTGTTATATTTTATATTAAAAAATATTTAAATGTATTTAAATTGATTTTGAAAAAAAAATAGTAAGTAAAATAAAGATTACATAATCTTTATTTTTTCACCCGAATAACATTAGTAATACTGCAACCACCATAACTTGAAGTAATAACATACTTACCAACCTTCAATTTCTTAATAGAAACAGTAGCAATACCCTTCTTATTAGTTTTAGCAGCATACTTTTTATTCTTAATTTTAAATAAAACTTTCTTCTTTTTCGCAGCTTTACCATTCTTATTAACTACTTTAACTGAAAATTTAATTTTTTTAGCTTTCTTCTTAACAATATTTTTAGCAGTTAAAAGTGATTTAACAGTAATCTGATTGGATTTGGAAATATTATTATACTCAACAACAATAGTGTATTTACCAACACCCAACTTAGCAGTGTAAACCACACAACCGGAATTATCAGTTTTAACATTAATTACCTTACCATTAAAAATGAAAGAAACATTCACCCCCGGACCAACAGGTTTACCAGTAGTATCGAGTATTTGAACCTTATACTGTAAAATATTACCATAATATAAGGAATAATCTTTAGTTCCCACAAACGGATCAATAATACTTACACTAGCATTTCCAGTATTAAGATTATATTTACCCTCATCAGTTGAAGTGACAATAACCGGATAAGAACCCTTCTTAACATTAACAGGCAAGTTAACCTCACCATATTCATTAGTTTTAATGGAATACACTACAGAACCCACTTTCAAAGACACAGTTTTATTAATAACTTTATCACCATTAGAATCAGTTAAATAAGCAACAACACCATTAATATAAGTTGAAGAAACAAAACTAATTGTTACATTTAACCTAGGTAAAGTTGTAAAATTAGTAGTTACATTAACCTTATTAAAACAATCTGAACCATCAACATCACAACGCACTGTATAATTACCCACTTCCAATGAAACCGGAACAGCATATGCAATTTTAACAGAACCATTTTCATCAGACACAGCACTGCCCATTACAACATCCCTAGCACGAATCATTGTTAATTTAACACCAATACCTTTAACAGGATTTCCACGAGAATCAACAATTAATAACTCAACAGTATCAGTATCACCCTGAATCATGGAAATTGGATTTAAAATCACTATTGAATCAGCTTTTTGAATTTCAACATCCACATCAGCACTTATTGCCTTATAATTTTCTTTAGATAATTTTACTTTAAATATATAATTTGACGGAACATGATCATAATCAGATGTGAAATTGCATATTGCTATGCGATTTATAACCTGAGTTTGACATATGAAATTATCCATTTCATCATAGAATTTAACAATATAACCAGTTAAATCCTCATAAAAACTTACATTAAACTGACCTTCACCTAAATACTTTAAAATAACAGGATTAACAGTCATATTTGTAATATAAGAATATTTATAATTATCCTCAACAGTATTTGAACTAGAAGTATTAACTGCATTGTTTCCAATGCCTTTTTCACATTCAAGATAATTATCTGCAATTATATTGTTTATTGGAGTATTATCTGAGTTAACAGAAAATCCTTTAGTTGAAGTTATATTATTATCAGTTATTTTATTATTTGTTGAATTTGATATAATGTAAACTCCAGTGTTTCCTGCAGCTATTGAATCCAGGTTTTTAATTGTTAAACTTTCACCAGTACCATTTGCATGGATTTCATTGTCTTTAATGATATTCATGTTGGAGTTGGATAAAACCATACCATAAACCTGTTTTCCTTGTGTTTTTAACTCATTATCATTAATAATATTATTATTTGATTTGTATATTTGCATTCCATATATTACTTCGGATTCAAGATTCATTTTATTGTTTACAACAGTTGATTCCTGTGATATTTCCAATGTAATACCATATGTCACACCATTTGCTTTTAAATTAACAGTGTTGTTTTTTAATATTGTATCATGGGATTCTGTTCCTACAATTAAACCTGTTGCGAAATATGGTCCTTCCAAGTTCATAATATTATTTTTGAAAGTGTTATTTGTTGCTCCTTGTCCTTTTGGTGCAGTGTGACCGGTTTTATATCCTAAAACTCCCATTCCATAAATATAATTATCTTTACTTTTTATATTAATAATATTATCTGAAAAGACATTATTATGACTGTTAAAGTATAAATCAATACCTACAAGGGAATTTGTAGAATTATCTTTACCTGTTGTTGCGTGAACTTCAGCTAATTGAGAAGTAACATTAACATCATTTTTTGCAACTATATTATTGGAAGAGTATAATAATAAAATACCATATGTCTGATATATTTCAGAAACAACATGAGCATTACCTCTTGAATAAGTGCTTCCGTAAGAAGTACCGTTAATAACAAGTTCATTTCCATCAATACAGTAGGATTTACCATCAATGATTAATTCATTACCATCAATACAATATGACCTGCCGTCAACTACAAGTTCATTACCGTCAATGCAGAAAGACCTGCCGTCAATAACAAGTTCTCCACCATCAATACAATATGACCTGCCATCGATGACTATTTCATCTCCATCTATACAGTATGATGTTCCGTTTATAATGATTTGTGTTGAGTTGAATGAATATTTCACACCATCAATTACAAGTTCATTACCGTCAATACAATATGACCTGCCGTCAATAACTAGTTCATTACCATCTATACAGTAGGATTTACCGTCAACAACAAGTTCTCCACCGTCAATACAGTATGATCTACCGTCAATTACTAATTCTTCACCATCTATACAGTAGGATTTACCATCTATAATCAGTTCATTACCATCTATACAATATGATTTTCCATCTATTACCAGTTCGTTTCCGTCAATACAGCTTTCTGGTATGAAGGAATATACTTCTCCTGTTCCTATTGTTTTAATTTTATTATTGGTGAAGTTACATCCTTCTGATGCATAGGAAAGTAATGTGAATGTTAAATAATTTCCCTGTGAGGTTAATATGTTATTCCAAACATCAACATCTGTTGATTCAAGAACATATATTGCATAAGATGCTTTAGGATCACATACACTAATATTATTATTTTGAATTCTCACACCCTGAGCCTGATTAGTGAATATTCCCCATGCATTAACCCTATCAGTATTTTTATTAATAATTGTTAAATTTTCAATTAAAACATTACCTGAAGTTACTTTGAATGTTGAATTATAAAATATTGGATTGTTACCTGTGATTTTAACTTCTTTTGTAATGTAGATTATTTGATTGTTAAATGTTCCTTCAAAGTTTAAAATATCTCCATCTTTAACTTCTGAGGTTAAACCTCCATTAGCATCAATATATGTATCATAATTAGCATTATTTATTGTAATTGTTTTACCTTCATAGATATATGTTGCTTTGGAAGGATCAATGACCCCTGTTGGAGTGTTTATTAATTTCCCGAAAACTTTATTTGTTTTCTCATCAATAAATGAGGTATTGGCTTGAACTCCACTTGCATCAATTGCAACTTTATTTCCAGTGTGAATTGTGTTTCTTGTAACTGTAACATTTGAAGGCATTCTTGTGGAACTTAATTTTTCAATTAAAACACCAACCCCTGAAACTGATGTGATATTGTTATTATCCACTACAAGTCCATGGCCTTCATCTTTTTGATAAACTCCTGATCCTGATACAGTGTATATAATATTGTTTTTAACTATAACATTTGAACCTCCGGCGGAAATACCTCTGCCTGCTCTGGTTATATTAATAAAGTTATTTTCAATAATAGAATCATCAATAGCAGATATTCCTGAACCTGTTGAAATGATTTTGGAATTGATTATGATGTTATTTTTTATAATTGCATTGTATGATCCAACAATACCGTATTCTCCTCCGGTTTCAATGGCAATGTTATTATAATCTGCTCCTGTGATATTCATAATAATATTATCTGTGATTATATTCATTTCACCTGAAACTGATATTCCTCTGTATCCTCTAATAACTTTATTTGCTTTAATAGTATTGTTATTACCCATGACCTGAATATTATAAGCCCAGGAGGTTGGTAGAATATCCTTGTTGCATTGAACTGTATTATTATATATTATATTATTATTTGATTCTCCACCGATTAATGGTCCTCCTGCATAACTGGATAAATATATGCCGTTGGAATCATCAACTTCAACTTTATTGTTTGCTATGTAATTATAATGTGCTCCGCTTACGATTAATGCTGGTGTTGATCTTGTTCCATGACCATAAGTCACACCATATGCTTTTAAATCATTATTGGTTATATTATTATAGTTTGCTCCGTTTGCAACACAGATTGTATAGGATGCTCTTCCGGTGTTTTTTATTATACAGTTTTTCACAATACAGTTATCTGCATTGTTTAAAAATATTCCGTAGAGTTCATGGTCTGTGTTTTGAATGTGGAGATTTGCTATTGTACTTCCGGAAGCTCCGTTTAATAATGTAATCATTACATTTTTTAGATTATTATTGGATGTTCCTACAATATTGAGTTTTTGACTGAAAATGAATTTTTTAGAGGTTATATTTCCATTTAAATTAATTGTATCTCCGGTTTTTACATTTGGTGAAACCAGATTACCTTTTAAATCAAAGTATTGATTGTAGTTATCATTGGTTATTGTATGTGAATTGGCTTTGAGTTGTGAATTTGAATTTTCATTTGTTATTACATTATCAGAATCCTGATTAACATGGTTAATTGGGATTTCCTGAGTATTTTGATTTGAAATTAAATCTGTTTCGTTCATATCATCATTTGCATTAACTGCCATGATTGAAACAAATAGAATTAATAATATTAAAAATATGTTAATTTTTTTAATAAATACCATACCTCATCAAATTTAATTTTATAATTTACTAGAAAATCTAAATAAAATAAACTTTAAAAATTCTCTATTATATCATAAATTTTTATGAAGTATTATATTTAAAAATTACTAAAAAAAGAAAAATAAAATAAAATGATGAATTAATATTCATCGTAATCTTCATCATCTTTTCTCACATAACCAAATAAGAAAATAGCAATTAACACAATAACAGCTATAATAACAAACATTGGCATGCTGGACTCAGTGGAACTTGCAGATTTAGAAGTTGAAGACTCAGATAACTCATATGATTTAGCACCACCAGTACTTTCACCACCAGAAGATGCATCCTGTGAACTTGAACTATCAGCTTGAGATTTAGCATCACCAGATTGTGATAAATCATCACCCACAGCAGTTTTACCACCAGCATTTGAACCATCAGATTTTGAATTCTGTGAAGTACTGTTTGATAAAACATTAGCATTCTGATTTCCAGTCTCACCACTCTCAGCACTATTACCGGAATCCCCTTGTTTACCTTGAGTATTTAATTCCTGATCCATCTGATATAATGGGTCAGTTTGTGTTGCCTGAGCGAGGATTTCTGCGAATTTCTGTTTTTGTGCTGGAGTTAATGAGCTTAACTGGATAATTTTAGAGTTCCATTCAAGATTTTTACATGTGTGGTGACAACATGCAACACCATATTCAATTACACTTTTCATATATGCATCAACTAATTCCTGAACTTTCTTCGCATCTCCATCCCAGATTTTCTGTTGAGCCATATATATTAACCATGCTGCACTGGATTGTGCTCCTGCAGCTAAAGTATTACTGTTAACCCCCTCGTTAATTTTAAGAACCGCATCTGCTAATTGATTACCTAAATCCTTATTTAACTTTCCACCACCTAAAACAGTTGCTGCATAGAAATTCTGGAATCTGGAAGCATAAGAATTCATACCTGCTGCAGTTTTAACCAGAGGACCATAATATTGTGGGTTTAAAAGCATACTTCTAACTTCAAAATCCAATTCTTCCTGATAAGTTCTTGATATATAATTATTTTTATTCCTAATATCAAAGAAAGCAGTGTCAGGTTTATCTTTACCTGATTGTTGTTTTAACACATTAGCAGCATTATATAAACCACCAAACCAATCATAGTAATCATCAGAATCAAATAATCTCCAACTACTGTCAAAGTTTTGTGTGATAACATCAACTTTATCTAGTAAGTATTTATAAGTATCTTTTTCTTTTGTAATTTTAATATTCCCTTTATCATCTAAAGTCCATGAATATGAAACTTTATTTAAATAAATATCCATTGCATATTCACTAACAGAATCTATACTCCAATCTGCAGTGTTAGGTATGAGGTTGGACATTCCAGTACCCTCTAAAACATTACCTGGCAAACCGAATAATCTGTCCAAATGAGGATTTTCAGCATAATGTTTAACAACATAATTATTACTTGCATCTTCACCAGATTTAACAGCTAAATCAACTGCAGTTAACATCCAAGTAATCCAATCCTTATTATTTGTAACCATACTTGCAAACACATCAACTCTAGGTCTGTTAACAACAGAACCATCATTTAATGTGAGAGTTAACTGATCAAGAGGGATTTGTTCAACACCAAGAACTTTACCATTATCAGCCCAAACCGGCTTACAACCTAATAAGTATAAGAATTCAGCAACACCAATTCCTTCAGTTCTTGATATTTCAGTACCCCATAAGATTAATGAAGTTAACTCAGGCCATTTACCATGTTCCTGATAATAATTTGCTAAAAGCATATCCACTATTTTAACAGCAGAATTATATGCTGCAGGAGAAGGCATCCTGGTTGGATCTGAAGCATAACCATCATATCCTGTTGGTATAGAATCCCCATATGACGGATCAGCAAACAAACCAGCTTCAACATATCTACCATTCAAAGCAAGTAAAATTGCATTCCATTCATTATTCTTCCTGATATTAGATATGATTTCCTCACAATACTTGGTTGAATTATATAATGCAGTTCCCTCCAAAATACCTAATTCCTTATTTAATTTATTAACAGAAGTGCCGTTAACTAAACGGTCAGAGTATTGTTTTAGGAATGATTTGATTTTTTGAGCCACATCCAAATATTTAAGATTACCCTGAATATCATCATAATATTTCAATCCAGCTAAATTAGGATATAAGAATTCCAGTAACTGATCATAGATTTTAGTTTGTGAAGTTACAATTGTAATAACTTCTTCTGAAAGCTCATAACCTGATAGGATTTTGCCTAAATGATGAAGACCATAGGTATTGAAATCATCTTCCATATCATCAAGATAAATATGAAGTTCATCAATCCAGTTTTGGAAATTCTCATTTTTTGAAATATTTCTAAAACCTAATGACGGAGCTAATTCAAGAATCATTTCTTTATATGATTCCGCATTGGAGGTTACATTTAAACTTACTTGCTGATTATAATAATTAATATAATTTTTCAGGACAGTGTAATTACCATATAATTCAGATGAAACCATTGCGGGAGTCATGTGTGTTATTAATAATGCTGAACTCCTATCTCTTGCAACCATAGCTTCACCTGGGTTGGAAACAATATATGGATATATTGTTGGAAGTAATGTTAATTCAAAAGTCCAATCTCCTGGGAAAGCACCTAAATTAACACCAGGTAACCATTCTAATGTTCCATGTGTACCCATTGAAATAATTGCATTCATTTTAGCAGTTTTATCCAACCATTTGTAGAATGCAACGTATTGTTGATGAGGAGGTATTGTTAAACTATGATAATCCTGAACTTCCTCCCAACCTCTACTTGGCTGGAATGTTATAAAGACATTACCAAACCATACTCCTGGAATTACAATATATTTATCTTTATATACCATTGCAGGTCCTAATCCATCTTTCCAGTATGAAATCATCTGGTTGAATAATGTATCATTCACATCTGATGTGAGTTTTTCAAAATCATTTAATGAAATTAACTGATGATGTTGCATTAGATAATCCCAGTTTTCCTCAACATAAGTATTAAGCAAACCTTTTGCCCAGGAACCTTTATTGTTCATATCAAAGATTAATTGTGTTAAATTATGTAATGATATGAGATTTAAACGTGTTTTATTGAATAAATATGGGTTTTTAGGTTTGAAAACCCATTGGTAAG
>SUTL01000066.1 GCA_015062925.1 Methanobrevibacter thaueri | reverse complement strand
AAGATACTAATGTAAGTGTTGTTATTCCTGAAGGAACTACTTCTCCTGAATTTACAATTAACTTACCTAGTGATGTTACTGGTAACTTTACTGTAGTAATTGATGGTGTTGAATACTCTGAAGCATTTGTTGATGGTACTGCTACTGTTAAAGTTAATGATTTAGCTAAAGGTAATTACACTGTCACTGTTAAATATGATGGTGATGATAAATACTCTGCATTTGAAAAACAATTAAATATTACTGTCAATGGTTTAGATGCTGGTTTACAAGCTAATACTAGTGATATTAAAGTTGGTGAAAATGCAACTATTAATGTAGTTATTAATAAAGATGCAAAAGGCCAAACCATTATTACAATAGGAGATTTAATTATTCCTGTAACCTTTACTGATGGTAAGGCTAGTGTTGTTGTACCTAATTTAATTGCTGGTAATTACACTGTTCAAGTTAAATTCATTGGTGATGACCAATTCTTAGCTAGTGAAATTGAACTTAATTTAACTGTTTTAAAAGATGAACTTCCAAAAGATCTTAATATATCTGCTGATATTCCAGAAGGAACTACTTCCCCTGAATTTACAATTAACTTACCTAGTGATGCTACTGGTAACTTTACTGTAATTGTTGATGGAGTAAAATACTCACAAGAATTAGTAAATGGTAGTGCTACTATTAAAGTTAATGATTTATCTGTTGGAAACCACACTATTTCTGCAGCTTATAGTGGAGATATGAAATATGATGGAATCACCACTCCTGAATCAATATTTGTTGTTCCTAAAGCAACTATTCCTGGTGGAGATTCTGTTATCAATGTTACAGTCCCTGAAAATCCAGAAAACCCTGAATTCTCAATTAACTTACCTAGTGATGCTACTGGTAATTTAACTGTAATTGTTGATGGTAATAAAACATACACTGAAGCTTTAGTTAATGGTAGTGCTAGTTTAACTGTTCCTGGATTATCTGAAGGAGATCATAATATCACTGTAGAATATCTTGGTGATATTAAATACAGTAGTGTTTCTAAAAACACAACTGTTCATGTACCTGTATATAGATTAAGTAGTAATGGAAACATTAATATTGCTTATACTGGTAATGGAGTTTACAAAGTACTTGTAAGTAAAGATGCTGTTGCAATGGGTATTGGTGAAACTGTAGTTATCACATTTAATGGTGTAAACTATAATGTTATCACAGATAAAGATGGTTATGCATCATTTAAAATCCCTACTGTTGCACCTAAATCTTATGAGATTACTGCTTCATATAAAAATCAGACAGTTAAAAACACAGTGAAAGTTAATAATATTGTTATTACTAAAGCTGTGAAAGTTAAAAAATCCAAGAAAGTTAATAAAGTTAAAGCTTCATTAAGTACTGTTGATGGTAAAGTTCTTGCTGGTAAGACTTTAATACTTAAATTCAACGGTAAAACTTTAAAAGCTAAAACTAATAGTAAAGGTGTAGCTTCATTCAGCATTAAAAAGAAAATGATTAAAAAGATGAAGAAAGGTAAATATGTCTACACTGTAACTTTCGGACAAGACACTGCAAGTAATAAATTAACTATTAAAAAATAGGGGTTTTTAATTTAAACTTCTATTTTTCTATTTTTTTTTTTAATCTCAATAATTTTTTTTCATTTATAATTTTATTTTAATAAAGATAACTTTATAAACTATTTTCAATATAAATTTATATCATATTTAAAATATCTTAATGATATAATAAACCTTAAAGGAGGATGAAATTATTAGTTTTAATTATAAATTATTATTATTGATGATTATAATAACTGCCATAACAATATCAGCAGTATCTGCAAATGACTCTAATTTAACAATAGAAACAACCACCAACAACACTAATATTTCAACTCCAAACCACATTAACAATGAATTAATAAAAATACCTGATGTTATAATCCCTGATAATCCAGATACACCAGATTTAATTGTTAATGAAACATATTATGTTCATCAAAATGACATTGATGATTACTTTAACAATGGAATTCTAAACCCAAAATACGCAAATAAAACCTTAATTTTCACAGGTAACTTCCAAAACATTGGTAAATTAACAATCAACACAAATAATGTAACAATAATCGGATCCAATTCTTATCTGAAAAACACAGTATTTAATATACAGGGAAATGATGTGACATTATCCAATTTAAACATTGATTTAGACAGTAAATTTGAATCTAATGATTATGCAGGAATATTTATATCCTCTGATAATGTAGTTTTATCCAATTTAAACATTAACTATATAGTTCCAACAAATACCGAAGCATATGCAATTTATGCTGTTGGAAATTCAAAAAAACCATCTAAGAATCTTAAAATCATAAATTCCAATATTTACTTTGAAGGACATAATAATGACTATAATGTGTATGATAATGCAGTTAAAATATTATATTATAAAAATTCATTAATGGATAATAATACAATTATAACTTCACTTCCACTAAAAAATGTTAATCATGGCTCTAAAGGTGCAACATTAGATTCTGAGTTTGTTTTAACCGTTGGTTTTGAAAATTGTGATAATTTTATTTTCACAAATAACAATCTGGTATCTGATGTTAATAAAAGAACAGATGCTGTTTACCCGACTCTTGACTGTTTAATGGTCAGTCATTCAAATAACTGTTTAGTGGTGAATAATTCAGTTTACATGACAGATTTCATAACATATCCTGGTGTTGAAAATTATCTTTATGGAATTGATGTTTATGCTTTAAACAATCTCACAGTTAAAGATAATACTATTAACATTGTTACTACTGGAGGAAAACTAGCTGCAGGTACAGCTTATCCTATTCAAATAACAGGTCCTATTTCAAAAGTTAATGTAACTCAAAATGATTTATATACTTTTTCCAATGGTCCTAATATTGGTATATACTCACAAAATTATTATGGTGGAACAGAACTATCCATTACTAATAATAAAATTAATGTAACTGGATTGGCTGGAAATCATGAATGGGCATTAGTTGCAGGTATTGAAAGTCAGGACAGTGATTCTTACATTGTTAACAATACTATTGAAGTTCATAGTGTATCATCAGTAAATGAAAATGATAATATTTATGGTGTAAGTTATCGTCAAAACATTAACGGTAATCATACCTATAATATACAGAATAACACTGTTTTCAGTGATGGTTATTCTTCAGTTTTCCTGTTAAGTTCACAAAATTCCACTGTTGCAAATAATCTTTTAGTCACATATAATGATAAAGCTAAAAATGGAAATAACGGATTTAACTATGGTGATTTATCTTCTCAAAAAGGCATTTCATTCTATAATAATAAAGTAATAAGAGCTTTTGATTATTTCGCATCAATTAACAATAATGTTGATGGTGGTAATAATTATAATTATAATCCTGTAAATAACGGTATTTCAAATAATATTGATGGAAGTAATATTAAAGGTAGAGTTTCCACCACTCACACTTATAATCCATTACTGCCAGGTTCATCTAAACAGGGTAATTATGAACAACATGGACAACCTATTATTAACCCTGGTCAAGGAGATGAGGGTAATAATCAAGGTCAAGGTTCAACTGATAGTGGAGAAGGTGATGGTTCCGGTTCATCAACAGGAGTTTCAATCAGAGATATATTATTAAGTTATATAAATTCAAATGGTAATAAAGATGGAGTTAACAATTCCAAATCTGAAACTAATCATAATGCAAAAGTTGCTTCTAATAATTCAGATTCCAATAATCCATCTGATGCAGGTACAACTCCATTAACCAGTGATTCATCTGCAAGCCCTGTTCCTTACTCTGAATCTTCAGATGCAGGTGGATCTAAAAGTGCAAGTAAAGTGTATGAATTGGATGAAAAATTAGAACCTGAAGAATTCATTCCATCAACATTTTATATTGTATTAACTGTTTTATTATTAATAATTGGATTAAAAAGGAAAAAACAATTTTTAAATTAAAAATATCTTTTCTTTTTAATTATTATTCTTAATGTGAGGTTTTTTATTTTGAAATTGAATTCAATATCAATAATAATCATTATATTATGCGTATTATTCCTAATATCTAGTGTTAGTGCTAATGAACTAAATAATACTAACCTAAATACTTATTCAAATAATACTCAATTAGCAAATGATAATTTGAATATTTATGTTGACTGTGATAATGGTGATGATTCCAATAATGGAAACTCACAGACAAATCCAGTTAAATCTTTCACAAAAGCATTAGAATTATCTCAGGATAATTATACAATATACTTATCTGATGGTAATTATAATGGATTGAAAAACACAAAAATCATTTTAAATAAATCATTAACAATTATCGGTTCTTCAAACACAGTTTTCGATGGACAAAACACAAACTACATATTCAATATAACTGGTAATTCAAAAATAATATTTAAAAACATAGAATTTATGAATGCATTTAAAAAAACCTCATCATTCGCTCCAGCATCAATGTATGGTGGAGCATTAGAAATTAATAAAGCAATAGTACTTATTGAAAACTGTTCTTTTAAGGATAATCGGGTTGCATGTGATGCTAATGTTAATAAATATAATTATGGTGGAGCCATAAGTAACTTTGGAGATTTAACAATAATTAACTCCTATTTTAACAATAACTTCGTATCCTCAGATTCAGGATTATATGCATGTGGAGGTTCAATTTACAATAAAGGAAAACTATTAATCAACAATACATTATTTAATAATTCAACATCATCTGCTTATTCATATGGTGGTGTAATATACAATGAAGGGGATTTAATAATTAACAACTCAATTATTGCAAATGCTTTCATGGCATCTGAATCCAAAGGTTCAATTATTTATAATTCAGGTAATTTAACACTATCCAGTTCATTAATAGAAAACAATACTATTTCAAGATCTAATTTTAAATTTATTTATGGGGCAATATATAATAATGGAAATTTAAAAGGATATGGGAATATCTTTAGGAATAATTCCGGAATTTATGAATCACCATTACCAGAATATTTCGGATCTCCAACAATATTCAATGGGGATGGAGAGATAAACCTAACATATAATGTATTCATGAACAACCTTCCATTTAATGGAATTGCATCTGATGTTTATATAAATGGAGGTAAAATAACCTCTCTTGATAATAACTGGTGGTCTACAAACGACAATCCATATACTCAAAAAAAGATTAATGTGGATAATAAAATCAACTCATGGTTTATTCTAAATTTAATTCCAGAATACACTCCAATAAATATTGGTGAAAACAAAGAAATAATAGCTTACTGGTCTTTAAGCAGCACATTAACACCAAATATTAATCTGCTACCTGTTTTAAACATAACATTCACAACAGATAATGTTAACATTACCAAACCATTAATTAATGGTAAAACCACTTTTAATTTCAATAATTCACAAATAAAAAAATTATATCAAATAAACGCAAGTATCGGGGAATTCAATGAATATGTTATGGTGGATGTTGGAAAAATCCCATCTTACATGACTGTTAATGTAACAAGTAATGTTTTATACTCTGAAAATATTATTTTAACAGTTAATGTTACCTCAGAAAATGAGAATATTCCGCAGGGTAATGTTTCTGTAATAATTGGTAAAACAAGATATACTATTAATCTTGTTAATGGTAAAGGACAATTAAATATTTCAAAAATGGAACCTGCCAAATATACTTTTAAAATAGTTTATGAAGGTAATGATGATTATTTTAAAGCATTCAATTATGTTAATGTTACCGTGAATAAAGCACCAACTAATTTATCCATAGATTTTCCAGATATCTATGTGGATGAGAAATGTAATGCTATAGTTACATTAGGACCAAAGAATGCTCAGGGTCAAGCTTATTTAATAATTAATGGTGAGCGTTATAAAATATTATACTTATATAATGGAAATAATTCAATTTCATTAAAAAACTTTAAAGAAGGTGAATATAATGTAACTGTTGAATTTGTTGAAACAAATCATTTCCAATCATCAAATGCAACAACAACATTTAAAGTAAGTAAATATGATGCTCAATTTAATTTATCCGCTGAAAATATACTTCAGGGTCAGGATGCACATATCACTATTAATGTCAACCCATCTGATCTTCAAGGAGAAGCTATTTTAAACATTAATGGTGTTAATAAAACAATATTCATCGATAAACCGGTTAGTGAAATTACAGTTTCAAATTTAGCTTATGGAACCTATGATATCTGGGTATTTTTCCCTGAAAATCCAAAATACCATTCTTTCAACGCATCAGCATCATTTAAAGTACTTAGAAATTTAACATCTCTTGATGTTGAAATAATTGAAAATGAATTAAACGGAACAGTAATTGTTAAAACAAATAATACTGGATGCAGTGGAAGTATTGGAGTTTATGTTAATTACAGATTATATTATTCAAATTTAATTAACGGACAAGCAATATTAAATGTCACCTTTGATAAAGGAACAAATTATATTTATGTATTCTATGATGGTGATAAAAATCATGAGTCCGCAAATTGGAATACGACAATTGGAATTAATGAAGAATTCATATTAATCGGTGAAGACTCTCTATCCTATGAGTATAATGATTTCAATTATACTGTTCATTTAATCGAAAATAATGGAATTCCAATGCCAAACAGATTAGTGACAGTGTTATTCAATAATAAAAACTATACTATTAAAACCAATGATGAGGGAATAGCATATTTACCGCTTAATCTTAATAAGGGAGAATATGAAATCACAGCATCATATAAAAACCAGACTGTTGTTAATAAATTAATAATTAATGAAATCATATTCAACATAACTGTGCCAAATCATTTTTATGGTGAAAAAACAAGGGTTTTTGTTGAATTTGAAAATAATATAACTGGTTGTGTTAACTTATTTATTAATGGAATTTTAAACCAAACAATAAATATTACAGGTAAAAATGTTACATATGAATTTTCAGGTTTAAATGTTGGTTCATATGATATTCTTATCAGATATTTTAATGATTATTTCAATTCTTCACAAATAACAAGTAATTTTGAAGTTAATAAAGCAACACCAGTATTTATCACTGATATTCATGATGTTATTTATGGTGAAAACAATACAATAAGTCTTGTTATTTTAAATAATGCTACAGGTAATGTTAAATTCATTGTTGATGGGGTAAATTATACTAGAACATTAATTAATAGTTCAGCATCATTATTATTAACTAATCTTGAAAAATATGCTCATAATGTTATTATAATCTATGAGGGAGATTCTAATTTTAATAATGCTAATTTAACTAAAACATTCCATGTGAAAAGTGATTATTCAAATATAATTTTAATAACAGATGATTCATTTTACGGTGAAAATATAACTGTAAAAGCTATTTTAAATCAAACAGCAACAGGTAATATTACATTTGATATTCAGGGTTTATCCCAAACAGTTCCAATTATAAATGGTACTGCAGAATGCACATTCAAAGGTATTCTAAACACTGGAGAGCATAATATTTCCGCTTATTATCATGGAGATTCCATATTTATAGATTCTAAAAATTCAACTTCATTTAAAATATTTAAAAATAACTCCAATATCAGAATATATGTTGATGAAGTATGTTTAGGGGAGAATATTCTAATTTACGCAATTTTAAATGATAATGCAACTGGAAGTGTGTCATTCAGTATTTTAAATTATTATTCACCAAGAAGTAAAATTATAAATGATTCTGTTGCTGTATGGTATATTTCACCATTGGACACTGGTATTTATACAATTTTAGCTTCATATGATGGGGATAGTAATTATAATGCTTCAAACACATCTTATATTCTAAATATCTCTCAATATAAATCAATTTTAACCGTTAAAATTGCTGATGCTACAATTAATGATCGGATAGTTGCACATGTTTCATTAAAATCCAATAAAGGAGATTTAATTAATGGTAATGTGGTTTTAAAAATCGAGGATAAATCATATAATGTTAAAGTTACTGATGGTGTTGGAAGTTTGACTGTTGGAAAATTATCTTCAAAAAAATATACTTTCAGCGCAAGTTATGCTGGAAGTGATGATTATTCCAGGGCAAGTTATAATGGTGAGTTTAGAGTTGTTGATCATTTATTGAATTTAACATTATCTGCTAAAAATATGACTTGTTATTATGGTGCTGATAAGAATTTCACAGTACATGTTAAGGATGATAGTGGAAATCCTGTTTCAGGTATTGATTTAACTGTTAAAATCAATGATAATGTTTATAATTTAACCAGTGATAATAATGGTGAGGTTATAATCCCAATTAATGTGGGTGTTGGAAAATATAATGTTAGTGTTGTTTCTTATCAGAATTCACGGTATTATTCATCTAATTTAACTTCCAGTATTGAAGTTTTATCTACTGTTGAAGGTATTGATGTTGTTTCTTTATTCAACACTACTACTCAGTATTTTGCGATTTTCAGTGATGCTTCAGGTAAAGCATTAAGTAATGTTGAGGTGACTTTCATTGTTGCCGGTAAAACTTATTCATCTAAAACTTTACCTAATGGTATTTTAAGAGTTAATATTAATTTAGCTCCTGGAAAATATGATATTACTGTTGTTAATCCGGTTACTGGTCAGAATATTACTAATTCAATATTTATATTCCAGAAATTAATGGAAAATCATGATGTTATTGTTTATCAGGGTGTCAAACCGGTTTATAAAGTTCGTGCTTATGATAATAATGGTGCTCCTGTTGGTAAAGGTAAAACTGTTGTTTTCAAGGTTAATGGTAAAACTTATAAGGTTCAAACGGATAAAAATGGTTATGCCTCTGTTAAACTTAATTTAAAACCTAATTTGTATACTATTACTGCAAGTTTTAATGGTTTTAAGGTGTCTGATAAGATTTTTGTTAAAAGTTTATTGTCATTGGAGAAGATTTCTGTTAAAAAATCTAATGTTAAGTTCACTGCTAAACTTGTTAATAATAAAGGTAAAGCTTTGAAGGGTAAGAAAATTACTTTTAAATTTAAGGGTAAGAAGTATAAGGTTAAAACTAATAAAAAGGGTTTGGCTGTGCTGAAGATTAATGTTAAATTGAGTTTTGGTAAGTATAAAATTTTACTTAAATCCGGGAAATTGTCTTTGAAAAAAACATTTAAAATTAAAAAATAAATGTTTGTCATGTAATTGATATAGATTGGGCGATTACATTAAATTGATTTATAATTATTAATTTAATATTTTACATGTATAATTGATAATTATGGTAGTTGTTATTATAATCAATTAAATTATAAGTGCTGTCTTAAAGTAAATGGTGGGAAAAATTTTATTAATTTTTTCAACCAATCATTAAATATGATTTTCAAACTCAAAACAAAAGGTCACAAAAATGTCACATCACTTCACAAATCAACATTTGAAATAACAAAAGACATTGAAATCGGACCTACAGCAGATTGTATAATAGGTACAGATGCAGATAAATCAATGTTAAATTTCCCACAAGACTTTAAAGATGAAATTGCAAATTCAAATACTAAAATAATTGTATGTCTCGATACAGAAAATGGACATGATGAAATAACCGGTTGGGGTCATGAAGATTTAGATTTAACACATCCAACGGATATTGTTTGTAGAACCAGCGATTATACATGCTCACGTACATTGATGATTAAGGCTGATAAATCTGCAAAAGATCTTGACTCTAACTTAATTGAAGATTTAAAAAATGAAAAAATCATGGAAGTCACTATAAAAACATGTGAAAATCGTTAACTTTATATATCTTGAAAAAGATATTTTTTAATAACTACTTTTGTTTTTTATGCGGGGGTGGTCGAGCGGTCAAAGGCGCTAGGTTGAGGGCCTAGTGGGTCAGTCCCTTCGCGGGTTCAAGTCCCGTCCCCCGCACTAATTATGTCATAATCAATAATTTTTTAGAAACTTTTATATACTCCATTAAATATACGATATTAACCATACAATAATAATGGAGGATTTTTATTTGTACAAAAAAATTACAATACTTTTAATTTGTTTAACATTAATTTTACTCTGTATTGCAAATGTAAACGCAGACCAGTTAAACAACACAGATTTCGATGATTTATCAAATGAAATCTCATCAACCGAAATTAATCAAACATTAAATCTGCATAAAGATTATCACCTAACAAACACAACACAAAAACACATTTTAATCAATAAATCAATAACCATAGATGGAAACAACCATACAATCAATGCACCAAATGTTTCAAGAGTATTCATGATAACAGCAGATAATGTATGTATTAAAAATATAAATTTTATCAATTCAAATTCCCATAGCTTCGCTGGAGGAGTTATCTCCTGGTGGGGAAACAACGGAACACTAAAAAACTGCAACTTCACCAATAACACAGCAATATCAGCTGGAGGAGCAGTTCTATGGAAAGGAAATGATGGGACAATATCAAATTGTAATTTCCAAAACAACACAGTAAATTATGGTTCAGCAAGAACCTTAACAGATGGGAACGGATATAATAAATCAGATTTAACCATACAAATAGTAAACGCAGAAGGTGGAGCATTATTTGTCTCCGGAAATAATATGAACATAAACTACTGTAACTTCATAAACAACCTTGCAGCACTAAACGGCGGAGCAATAGCCACAGCAGAAAATTCAAACATAAAAATATCAAATACAAAATTCAAAAACAACACCTGCCAATACAATGGGGGAGCAATAGATTTAAACACAAACAATGCAACACTAATTAACATAACATGTACAAACAACAATCCAAAAGAATTATTCATCAACGCCCAAAACACAACAATAATCAACTCAACATTCGACCACCCATCATCTATTAAAACATCATATAATGTAACAATGGAAAAAATCACCTATAATTCAATAGGATCATTTGAAGAACTATCAAATCTAATCAACAACACACCTGAAGGTGGAATATTAATCCTAACAAAAGACTATGAATTCTTAAACGAAACCAACAGTAAAGGAATTAAAATTACAAAAACAATCACAATAGATGGAAACGGCCACACAATAAACGGTAATAAAATATCAAGAATATTCAACATAACAGCAGATAATGTTTATATTAAAAACATTAACTTCATAAACGGTAATGCATGGGCAAGATACTTCTCAATGAATGTTGGTGGAGGAGCAATCTACTGGATAGGAGCAAACGGTAAAGTTGAAAACTGTAACTTCACAAACAACTCCTGTTACGGGCTTGAAGAAGACCCATTTGAAAATGAAGAAGAATATGTTGATGAAAATGGAACTATAATTCATATCATTCACATAAGACCACTGGGTGCTAAAACCGATG
>SUTL01000065.1 GCA_015062925.1 Methanobrevibacter thaueri | reverse complement strand
TATCATTGAAAGTGTAATTGGAAGTGTTTATATTGATAAAGACTCATATGTTACCGATGCTGAAGTAGATATTGATGATGGTAATGCTATTGTTGCTGAAGTTTATGTTTTCGATATTTATCGGGATGGTTTCATTATTATTGGAAATTGGGTTTTTGATGATGAAGAAGGAGATCATTTTGATGAATTCTTCATAAAACCGGTCACATCAGCTGATGCGGGAACAATAATCACATTCGAAAGATGGGAATTAGAAGGTTTGGATGAAGATGGTGTATATCATATTAGTGTATATTACCAACCAAATGATGAATTTGAAGATACAATCAGTATCTATGATGAAGTTGAAGTGTCTTTTGTAGATAATTCTAAATTCAGAGTAAAATCAAATGATTTCATCTCTATTCTTGATACCAATCAAGTATTTTTCATATACTGTCCTGAATCAAGTATTGGAGAAACCATAACTATTCAGGTGAATGATTATGAATTTGATTTCCAAATAGATGATGTGTCAGCAGGAAATTATGCTGGTTTCACTTTAAATGACTTATCTCTGGAAATGGGTGAAAATGAAATTCATATATTGAATGATCAGGGAGTTGATTTAATTGAACCAGTATTCATTGAACTTGAAAGTCCATTTAGATCATATCGATTCTGCACTCTTCCAGAAGATGAGGATTCACGTATTCTTGATTTCAATGTCCCTCAAGGATTTGATGAAGGAAGAATCATAATCACTGATGAAAATGATACTGAAATATTCAATTCAAGACTAGCTGATATGGAATATGATGAAGATGAAGGTATGAGAGCATATATTATTTTAGCCGATGATTTAAACAAGGCATTTGCTCCAGGAATTCATACTTTCAATGCATATTATCAGGGAAACATTAGTATTAATAAAACATTTGAAATGGTCTTTGTTGAAAAACATATCATTGAAAAAGATAATGTTACCATTGAAATATTCTATTATCGAACCCATAACTTCGCTGATGAAGACGATGTTATAGCTAAAGTAACCACTCCTAATGATGAAGGTTATGTTAAAGTAGTTCTTATCGATGAGGATAATGAAAAATATGGCTATAGATTCAGAATTTGGGAAGATGACGGGGAATATGCAGCATATGTACATATGGATGATGATCGTGGAATGTTAGCGGGCATATATCAAATTACTGTCAGTTATTATGATGAAAATGGTATTGAAATTGTTAATTTAACAGATAATGTTAATTTCATTAACTCTAGAAATCCATTTAATGTAAAAATAAATGATGAATTTGATGTTAATGATGATGATGCAGTGGTAGGTTCAATACATTGTCCTGATGAAACAATAGGATATTTCGTATTCTTACTTTGTGATGAAGATTATAATACACTTTCTAATTATACATATGAAATCACAGACAGTGACTATAATACTGTTATTAATGTAACTGTTAATAATTTAAATATTAATGAGGACGGATCTTATTATATTCTAGTATATCATATTGAAAGTCTTGATGATGAATTAAATGATGAGACTATTATATTCAGAACACAAGATCCTATTGATGCTATTGATTATAATAAATTCAGATTCATTAGTGAAATGCATGAAATTAATTTATTCGCTGAAAATAATATTTTTGCAGTTTACTGTCCAGATGGACAAACAGGAAATATAACCGTGAGAGTTTTCAATGAGGAAGAAGAAGAACCATTCTACAATTCCACAAAATCAGTTAATAGTAAAGATGAAAACAATAAGGTTCACTGGAATTTACTTGATTTAAACATTGAATATAGTGGAGGTTTTGTTGTTGATGTTTATTGGGGTGATGAAATAATTCAAGATGGTTATGAATTCAATGTTCATAATCCTATAGGATTTAATTATGAATCATATATTAATGCTACAGATAATTATGCAGATTTAATTAATATATACCTCCCATCTAATATAACTGAGGGGGATATTGAAATAAATATTGATAATTCATATTATGTTCAATTTAACTTAAGTCAATTTGGAAATATTGATGATGGTACAGATTCTCCGTTCTGGGAATATGATGAAGAATCAGAAGGGGATTATAAAATATATACTATACGTAATTATCATTTAAATTATGACTTTGAAGCTGAAATTGAGTATAATATTCTTGTTACTCTTAATATTAATGGTAGGGCTCCAATAACTAAAGAAAGAGAAATTGAATTATATGCTAGAAACGTTGTATCTAAAGATAATATTACTATTGAAATATTTGATGCAAATGAATTCGATTTAGATGATGATGAGAAAACTGTTGTTAAAATAACTGCTCCTGAAGGTGCTGATGGTAAAGTTAAAATCATTATAGGTGATGAAATAATATTTGAATCAGATTTAAGAGAAATTGATCATAATGATGATGATGAATATTTCATAAATGTATATGATCTTAAAAGATTAGGTAGTGGACAGTTTAACATAATTGTAGAATATTATGAAAACCATGAATTAATCTTAAATAACACTGCTACCATCCGATTTGTAAGTGATGATGATGAAGATCCTGATATATTCATACCATTCACTGATGATTCTGATTCACAGGCAACATATGATATTAACACTGATGAAATGATTATAATTTACCCAAGAGAAGATGATATTTCAGAAGTTAGAATAATCGTAGTAATTGATGATGAAATATATCTTAATGCAACATTAGACGACTTGGATTATCATATTGATATCGATGATGAGGGAGAAACATATTATGCACTTGGACCAGTTAATTTCGATAAACCAATCTCGCTCGGACATCATAATATAATTGCTTATTATATATGTGGTGATTATGAAACTGATTCTGTAAAATCAGGTGATGCAGATTTCGTAGATATTATGGGTATAATAACTGAAATTGACTATCGGGATGTTGATACAGAAGTTATTAGTGTTTTATGTGAACATGATACTGGTAAAATAATACTTCACTTCTTGGATCTTGATGAAGACATTGAATATGAAATTCAACCTGGTGATGAAGGTAATTTCATCACATGGACTTTACAGGATTTATATGATCAATTAGGTCTTGATTTAGGAAACTATTATATTGAAGTCTCCTATGAAGATGAATATCTTTTCGATGGCAATTTAGTTATTGTGGATAATAGTAAATTCAGAGTTATAACTAAATGTGACTCATTATTCAGTGATGAATATGTAGTATTTGTTTACTGTCCGGTAAATAGTACTGGTACAATAAAATTAGCTGGTGATGAAATAAATACTATTGAATATGTTATTTCACCTGATGATTGGGGTATGTATGTAGGATTTGATTTATTTGAATTAGGCATTATGTTACCTGGAGTTTATGAAATAAATGCAACTGTGGATGATGAACAAATTGGTGAAGGAACATTTGAATTAGAAGTTCCAATACCTTTCGAATTTAATGAAAACGGAATTGCTATTATTGGTGATGGTGAAGAAGAAACAATGAAAGTGGTCTCATTATTTATTCCAGGAGGCAGTACTGGCCATGTTATAATTACATGTGATGGTAATATTATATTTAACAAAGAATTGTATGAAATCAGATATTCTGATGAAGAATATGTTATTTTCACTTCAGATTTAGATTCCATAACAGAAGGTAATCATTTAATTGAAGTTGAATATGAAGGTATTTTCGATGCTAAGAATATGCTATTTGCTCAAAGAAACATTAATATATCTGGTGATGTGTCAATAGAAATGATTCCAGCTGATATTCGTATATGGGATTGGAATGATGATTATTACTTTGCTATTGTAACTACTGATAATGAAGATGGATATGTCATTGTTTATATTAACGGTGAAGAATATGATGTTAATCTTAATGACATGAAATGTGAGGAAATTTGGGATGATGATGATAATATTATAGGATATAAATATTATCTTAATCCAAATAAAATCGCTAATCTGAAACAGGGTATTTATGAAGCTGTTGTTATTTATTATGATGAATTTGACACTGAAATCATCAGAAACAATGGTGAATTCAAAATACATCGTGACCCTGAAATATTCATCCAATGTTCAGATTGGGATGCTAGAAAAGTAGAATACTCTCCAAATGATAGAAACATGATTCATATTTACCCTTATTCTGATGACCTTGAATCCATTAGAATACTTGTTAAAATAGGTGATGTAGTATATCTTGATGAATATTTATTAGATTTAGGTATAACTCCTGAAGTCAACGGTGAAGGTGAAGTGTTCTATACAATTGGGCCTGCTGATTTTTACATGAAACTCCCATTCGGTCATTATGATGATTTAATTGCTTATTATTATAGTGATAATTATGTTAAAGATACTCTTGAATATGAGACTATCAAAGAATGTGATATTATTGGAGTTTTAGATGAAATCGAATACACAAACACTATTGACAATGTAGTAGCAGTATTATGTGATCATCAAGATGGACAATATACAATTTACATCTGGAATATTGATAAAACAATCACATATGATGTAGTGCCTGAAGATATGGGTAAATTCATCTACTGGAATTTAAATGATTTAAATCTAACAGTTGGAAGTTATGGTGTTGAAGTTAGATATAATGATAATTATATGTTCTCCTATGATCTTTTAGTTGTTGATAACACTAAATTCAGAGTTAAAACAGAATGTGACTGGTTCTACACTACTTCTGATGTATTATATGTTTACTGTCCTGAAAATAGTGAAGGTATAATTTCAATAATCGACGAAGAAGGCAATATTGTTGCTCAATCCAATATTTCTGATACTGATTGGAATACTTATGTTGGATTTAATTTAAATGACTTAGCTATTTTCTCCCCTGGAGATTATGCATTCACTGTAAAAGTTAATGATAAACTAATTAGCAATGAATCATTCATATTAAATGTTCCAAATCCAATTGAATTAAACAAAAACGATGCAATTTGTTTATATGATGGTGGAGAAGTTACAAATGATATGAAAGTCGCATCCTTAAACCTTCCATATAATGCAATAGGAAATATAATAATCACTATTGATGGTGTTGAAGTATTTAATAAAAATTTAACTCAAATCCCACATTCACATGGATATTACATAATCTACTCATCAGACATAACATTTGATGATGTGGGAGATTATAAAGTTCAAATCAAATATAATAGCATCAACACAACAAAAACAATGACATTCTATCATAGAAACATTGTTGAAAACGGTGATGTGAGTATTGAAGTACTCCCAGCTAATATTGAAAAAGACAATTATGATAATAGATTATACATGGCAATAGTATCATCACCAACAAACAATGGTAAAATCAAAGTTTTAATTGATGGTGTTGAATATGAAGTTAATGGAAATGTCAGATATGATGAAATCTGGGATGAAGGCAGAATCATAGGATTTAAATATTATATAAATCCAGTTAGATGCTTGGATGTAGAATTAAACCCAGGTCAATATGATACTACAATAATATATTATGATGAAAATGATGATGAAATCCTAAGAAACTCAGTTGAATTCAATGTATATACCAAACCAGATATTCAAGTTTGTTTCACAGGAGACTGGAATAAAAGAGAAGCGATTTTTTACTTAAACCAACTTGGTGATAGTTTAGTCAACTTCAATTATATGGGTGATTTAAACCCATCCGATGTTAGAATAATCCTAATAGCAGATGGAGTTTGCCTTATAAACAATACAATTGATAAATTAAGTTATAGGGAATCTACTGAAGGTAATTATAAACATTTCAATATTGAAGTTAAAAATATAGAAAATATCACAACAGGACATTATAAAAACGTATTCGCTTACTACATTACAGATAAATATGAAGGAAGCAGTAAACAATCATCTCTCACAGCCACATCATTCTCTCTTTACAATGGTCTTGTTGATATACATATTCTAAATGATAATTTCGACATATCAGAGAACTTTGTTGATATTTACGCACCAGTAGCCGCTGATGGTAATATCACAATTATAATCAACAATGAAACCTACTTCACAGGAACATTAAAAGGATTAGGCGAAATCAATCAATTCCCAGAAGATGTAGATGTTAAATCAGGACATTATTACATTTCATTTAACAATCTAACAAAAACATTAACTCCAGGACATTATGATAACTTCATGATATATTATAATGGTAATGATGGGTATAATACAGATAACACTAAATCCTGGGATCCAAGAACATCAATAAATGTTTACGGAAACTCACAAATAACATTCACAAATAACATAGAATACACCTATGGTGACAAAGGTACAACAACAATGATATTAACCGGAGCAACTGTTGATTTAACCAATATTACAGTAGAAGAATCCTCTGGAGCAATAATCAGTATTGAAAACAATACAATCACAATTTCAGGATTAAATGCTGGTAATTACACATTAAAAGTCACAACAACACCAATAAACGAATACTATCGTTCAGTTGATGAATATTTACCAATAAAAGTAAATAAAAAAGACAGTGAAATCACAATCAACGACATGGAATTCCTATATGGTACAACAGGTAACACTACAATAACATTAATCGGAGCAACAGTGGATTTAACCAACATTACAATTGAAAACCATCCTGAAGCAATAATCAATCTAGAAAATAACCTAATAACAGTCTCCAATTTATCCATAGGAACATACACATTAAAAGTCACAACAACACCAAACGAAAACTACAACTCTGTAACAGGCACAGCATCAATAACAGTCATCTCCCCAGAACTAATAGATCCTAATTTAACAATTAGTGTTGATGGTATTGTTGAAGGTGAAGATGCTTTGATTGTTGTTACTACTAATGCTACTTTCACAGGTGAAGTTAAAGTCACTATTGGTGGTAATGATTATATTGTGAATGTTGTTGGTGGTTATGGTAATTATAGTGTTTCTGGTTTAGTTGCTGATGATTATGTTGCTGTTGCAACATTTAATGCTACTAATGTGTTTAAAGAAAGTGTTAAAAATATTACTTTTACTGTTTCACCTAAGCCTGTTGTTTTAATTGATCCTAATTTAACAATTAGTGTTGATGGTATTGTTGAAGGTGAAGATGCTTTGATTGTTGTTACTACTAATGCTACTTTCACTGGTGATGTTGGAGTTACTATTGGTAATGGTGCTTACGTGGTTAATGTTGTTGGTGGTTATGGTAATTATTCTGTTTCTGGTTTAGTTGCTGATAATTATCTTGCTGTTGCTACATTCACTGCTACTAGTGTGTTTGAGGCTAGTGTTAAAAATACTACTTTCACTGTTTCACCAAAACCAAGTGTTTTAATCGATCCGATGTTAACAATTAATGTTGCAGATATTACCGAAGGTCAAAATGCATTTGTTAAAATCACAACCAACAACACATTCTCCGGTAATGTCTCTGTTAAAATAGATTCAACACCATATACTGTTAATGTAATTAACGGTATTGGAAATATATCTGTTTCAGGCATTAATGTTGGAACACATACTGCAATAGCTATATTTGATCAAACAACCATATTTAAACCTGTTACAAACTCCACAACATTTAAAGTAAACAAAAAACCAGATGTTATTAAATTAACATTAAATAAAGTTAAAGTAAAACGCTCAGCTAAAAAATTAGCTATTAAAGCAACTTTAACTATTAATGGTAAAAAAGTTAAAGGTAAAAAAATAGCATTTAAATTTGGTAAAAAATCATATAAAGCTAACACTAACAGTAAAGGAATTGCAAAAATCACTGTTAAAAAATCAGTACTTAAAAAACTTAAAGTAGGTAAAAAAGTAACATACACAGCAAAATATCTAACAGCATTCGCTAAAAAAACTGTTAAAGTAAAAAGATAAGAATACATATTCTTATCTTTAATTCCTTTTTTTTTAAAATTAAATCATAATTCTTTTTAATCACATTATATAATACTTAATAATATGAAAATCAAATGGATAATATTTTTAATCTTATTTGCATTTTTAATATTAACCTCAGTCAATGCAAATGAAAATATCACTGTTAGTGATATTAACGTCACATTTGATGAGCAAATGTGGGAAGAAAATTTGACAGAGATTAATGTGGAATTACCTGATGAGGCTAAGGGTAATTTTACAGTTAAAATAGATGATGAGACTATTTATAATGAAACAATTACAAACAGTACTTTTAAAGTTCCAATAACTATTCCAAGTAAAAAATTAACATATATAATTAATATTTATCCTCCATTAGATTGTAATGAGCATAAAATCAGTGCTTTTTACAATAATATTAATTTAAATATTAATAAAACGTTGAAAATAATGAAATTCGCACCAGATGTTGATTACTTCCATTTCCCAAAGGAAATACTTCAATATGATAATTTAATGTTTCTAGTTGCATTTCCAAGATCAGCTAATGGATCTGTTGAATATTATATTGATGATAAATTAATCAACAAAACAAAAGCCCAAGCAACAATATACTGGGATAATAATAATCCCTTCAGTAATTTAACTTTAGGAAATCATACATTTAAAGTAATTTATCATGGGGATAATTATTATAAGGCATTTAATAAAACATTCAATTTCACAGTTACAAATGTTTTAATATCTATTCCACAAACCATTAATATTAGTCATGATGATTGTATTAGTGTTGAAACATTACCTAACATCACAGGCACTGTTAAGGTTTATATTGATGATAATTTAGTTTACTCTTCAAAAACTGATAAAGGAGATTTAATATTATCATTGGAAAAGTATTTGAAAGTAAACAGTAAACTGATTAAAATTGAATATGCTAATGATAAATTCACAAGAACTAAAACACAATTAATTAATGTAACTTATGATTTTGATATTAATGGGGGGCATTTCACATATGGTGAGGATAATGCTGTTGAAATAACTTTACCGGATTATTTCAATAATAACTTATTAACAATCACTATAGATAATGTTAAATATGATTTCACACATCCAGAATATATTATGAATAATATAATTGAAGTTGATGTGTCCAAACTTGTTGCGGGTAATTATTCTATGTTTGTTTCATTTTCTGGTGATGAAAAATTCGAGGCTAAAAATAAAACATATAATTTCACAGTTAAATATGATATGATAATGCCATATGAGATGGTTTTTGAAGATTCATCTAATATCTATTTAAACCTGCCTTCTGATGCAGAAGGTAATTTAAATGTTTATATTGATGGAGTATTATTTAAAAAGATTAAATTAATTAAGGGAAAAGCTAATTTACCTATTGGTTTTTTAACTCCTGGAATTCATAATATTAACTTATCTTATGATGGTGCAGATTATGATGTAGCAAATGTCAGTTCAATAATTGAAGTTGAACCGAAAATTAATGCTGATTATCGTTTCACCGCAGGTGAAGATAAATATATTATTGTGAAGGTTTCTAAAAATTCCAAAGGATATGTAATATTCAATGTTAGTGGTATAATTTATAGGGTTTTTGTTAATGATGGTGTTGCAAAATTACCTCTTAACAATTTAACACCTGGAGAATATGAAATTGATGTGAGGTATTATGATGGTGAATTTGAAAGCACATTTAATTTCCTGGTTATAACAGTATATAAACCTTCAATAAAAATTGTATCTGCTGAAGTATCATTTAAAAATACAAATCTTGAAATTAAAGTATTAAATAAAAATGGTAAAGTAATGACTGGTAAAAAAGTAACTGTCATATTGAATAATAAAAAATATGAAGTTAAAACAAATAAAAATGGTGTTGCAGTTTTAAATAGGGATATTAATCTTAAAAATTTAAAATCAAAATTAACAATTGAATTTATGGGGGTTTCTGTATCTAAAAATGTTAATGTTAAAAAGATTTCTTTAAAAACAATTAAAACATCTAAAAAATTAATATTAAAAGCAAATATTAAAAATTCTGGTAAAAAACGTCTTGTTACTTTTAAAGTTAATGGTAAAACTATTAAAGCAAAAAGTAATAAAAAAGGTTATGTTAAAATTAGTGTTAAAAAACCTAAGGGGTCTAAAGTTAAGATTCAGGCCACATATCTTAAAGATACTGTTAAACAAACTTTGAAGATTTAATTATTTGATTATAATTTAATTTTTCTCTTTCTTTTTTTTGGTTAAACTAAAATTTTTCCATATTATTTTTGCACATTGTTCAAAATAATGGAAGTAATTTCATTCATAATGTTTATTTTTTTATTTTTTCATATTTTTTTATTGTTTGTTTATTCAATTTTATTTTATTAATAAATAATAATATTTTTATTATAATGTTTTATAATTATTATTTTTTATTGGATAATATCTAATTTTTATCGTGTTTTTATCAAAAGTTATATATAACCTACATTTTAAAATAATATATTATAAGATAAATTAATTTTATTCTTAAAAAAAGTGATACTATGAAATTTAAAAATCTGATAATCATTAGTTTGATAATGATTATATTAACAATCAGTGTTGTTAATGCGTCGGAAGATGTTGATAATTTGACCGTTTCCGATAATATTGACAATATAACTCACACAGATGAAATAAATCTCATCGCTGAGGATGATTCAAATGATAATTCAGTTGGTGATGGAAAAGTGGATATTGATTATCGTATTCATTGTGATGATCAAATCGCAGGACCTCCTTTTGAAGGAGAATGGATAGATTATAATGGATTTATAGGGGTTGAATTTTATGATTATCCTCAAGGAAATCTAACAATCTATATTGATGATAATATAGTATATAATAAAACTGTAGAGCCTGATTGTTATTTTTGGGTTTATGATGCAAATTTAACAATTGGAACTCACACAGCAACATTCAAATACTCTGGAAGTGATTATTATAATCCATTTGAAACAACAGATACCTTTGAATATTATTATATTAGGGACTTAACTCCAGATGTTCTAGTTATAGGAAAAGATTGTTTTGGTGTAAGTTTATCTAAAGATGCTGGAGGATTTTTAACTTTATTAATTGATAATATAAAAGTTTTTGAAGCTGAAGTAGATAATTATAGAGAGGAAGATGCGGAAAACAGTGGTGTTTACATACAATGGGATGATATTGAAAATTTATCCAGTTTAACATTAGGTGAACATTCCTATAAAATCATATATTCCAATGGTAAGTATCCGAATAAAAATTTCACAGGTACAGTTAATCTAGACTATGTATTTGAAGTGGAAACTTATGATCTTGAAGAAAATTATACTTATTATGGTAAAACATTGAAGTTTGAGATTTGCACTCCTGAAGAGGGCCAAATTAATGTAACTCTCATAGCTAATGGTAAAAATTACACTGTTGAGCTTGAAAATAGTGAATATACTAATTTTGAGTTTAATGATTTAAAAATGGGCACTGCTAGAAACTTAAG
>SUTL01000064.1 GCA_015062925.1 Methanobrevibacter thaueri | reverse complement strand
TTTTTAAGAGCTGTATCCCATAATGAAATACCTGAATTTTCACCATAATAAATTTCTTGACCTTCTCCAACTAAAATTAAAAGAACACACCAATCTAATCTTTTTTCACATAACTCAATTATTATATCAGGTTCTGAACGGTTTTCGTTGTGTTTAGCTGACATTTGTTTAGAGTCCCAAGCACGCTGACCCTCATCAAAAACAATGATATTTTTATCAAAATCAGGAGCGCCTGTACGCCTATACTCATTAATAACAGTGTGTAAATTCCTTACGAAATTTTTACTTTTTAAAGCATCGGTTAAAACTTCAACTAAAGGCTTATTACCTGACAGATAAACTGAACCTGCTTTTTCAATATCATAAACATATTGTAATCCCAAATAAGTTTTTCCAGCACCAGGAACTCCAGTAACTAATGCAATAATATGTTTTTGATTATCTCTTGCATATTCAGTTAAATTTTTGAGATTTTCAATAGCTTGTGGAATTCCAGCACTATTTACTCTTCTAATATTTGGTAACGGTTCATTTTTCATAAATGTTCTTGCAGCCTGTACAATTGTTGGTAGTGGTTCATATTTAGATGCAATCCAATAATTAGCATCACTTTCAGCAATATTATCTGTTAAAATATCATCTAAAACACTTTGAAGATTATCAGCTGAAACACAAGTGATATTATCTTTAACTTCATTAAGATTTGAGGTTTTGGTTAAAACGAGTATCGGAACAACTTCTTTGTTTCTTGATTCATAATGGTACTCTTTAATATCTCTTGCATAAGCTTTAACTTGGTCTAAGTCTTCAGCTTTGATTTGATTTTTCATTTTAAATTCTAAAATTACTACATGATCATTAGAAAGTAAAATAATATCTGGACGCCTTCCAGATTCATAAGGTAGTACGTATTCAAAAATAATATTGAGATTAGGGTTTAAATTAAGATTTTGCATTACCCTAAATGAATCTGCCCACGCATTAATTTGAGAATCACTTAAATCAACCAAATGTTCTTCTAAAAATGTTGATTTAACTTTATTAATAAAATCAGCTTCATTTTCTCTATTGAAATTTTCTATTGTGTCTACATAACAGCAACGGCCTTTTATCATCTTATCAAAAGTTACAACATCATCATTTTCTTCCTGAGAATTTTTAGCACAATAATCTTTAATGAATTTAACACCTTCAGCATTCTTTTTTTGTGCATGCCAACACTTTTTATCTGGGTCCCACCATAGTTTATGACTTTTCATTTCATTTCTTAATTTTGTATCTGGAAAAACCCCATCAAAATATAATTCAAACCTATTCTGCTCTTCATTTATTTCGTAATGCACCATATTATCAACTTCAAGATAAAATATTCTTAAGTTATATTTGGTATTAATTTAGTAAAAAGTTATGTATTCTAAAAATTTCAGTTAGATATTAAAATTGGGGAGATAATTCTTGATTATATAATAATACTTTAATAATTTCCTTAATAAATATTTCCAAGTTATTATCTTCTTCAATAGATTCATGGCCGGGATTCAGTGCAAAGGCACCCACAGATGGAATAATAGTATCTGACTCGAAAAATTGTTTTGTGATATCGCCAGGATATAAAACATAAGCCCCCTTACTTTTTAAAATTGAATCTTTATATGTATGCATTTTATAAATATCTGCATCTTTAAATACTCTATCTTTCTCTTCATTTGAATCTCTATTTTTAATTTTCTCGTCAAAATCATTCTCGGATTCAATTGTATCATGAACATCATTTAATTCGAGTTCTGATCTATATTTAGCATCAAAATGAATATAATTTATGTCATCATCGATTTTCACGAGTAACGTATAATCAGGCTTAAATGGTAGTGAATAAGACCTATATTGTGGTTCATCTGAGAATCTTAAATTAAAAAATAATTTAATTTCAATATCGTGATCATATAAATTTAATTTAAATTTTTTAGCAGAATATTTACCTTTTTTAATACTTATTGACCAATTATCTTTGTTTATTTTAAACACACTTTCAAAATTAATTTTATTAATACTTAAACCATTTAATACTCTTAAAATTTTAAAATAACACCAATATTCATATAATTCAGATAACTTTTTCTCAAAACCTCTAAAATGACTATTGACCTCATCCCAACTTAATCTAAATGAAAATTCAAGCATTAAAAAATATTGGAAAATTTCTCTATATCCTTCTTTTTTCTGTAAAATCTGTGAATTAAATGGAACATAATCCATGGTTGAAATATGATTAAAAAATTTGTTTGATAAATAATATTCAACTTCATCTCTAAAATAAGATAATTTATCTTGAATATAACCTTGTTTAGATGTTTTAAGCAGCTTTTCAATAAGTTCTTGAATTAATTCTAAAAAGTATTTAAAAAATCTGTTTTCGGGAATGTCAATGACATCTTCATGTTTAGTTTGATCTATCTCATAAGGCAAATGCTCATTTAATTTATTTGCAATTTCTAGGCTAGATTGTGATTTGAACAATTTATTCGGTTTTGATATGATATTTTTTAAAGTGTTCTGATTGACATTTGAAGCAAATGAAATAGGTACTGTTTCCGTATGATTTTTAAGTTGACAATGAAGATTTTTAGATAAATATTCAAATATTGACGGCAAATTATCTTCTCTGAATAAATACTCTAAAAACATAAAATCTTCATAGTATGTTTCCTTTTGCCTATGATCAAGTTCAAATTCTTGATATAGTGGAGAATTAACTTCAAAAATCAGACCTAAAGCATGTTGCGATAAATCAGCAATCATTGCTGAATATTGTTTTAAGTAATCAATTTTTTTGGAACGAACTTCTATAGGGATTTCAGTTAAATTAATTCCATTTTTTCTAATATCTAAAAATGATTTTCCAACATAACTCCTAAAATTTAGCATTCCTGCTATCTTATATGTTTTTTTATCACCTAATTTAAGTCTAAATGGTTTGAAATAATTATTATTGATTCTTGTTAATGAATATAAAACATCATAACTCTCATCAACATCATTTGATTCAAATAATATTTGATATTCTGTTTCTTCTAAAAACATTAATTCTGCAAAATTCGTACCAATATCTGGACAATATTGGATTGGAGTTAAATTATCAGGTTCATCAACAACAGGAATATTTTCTAATGTCAAAGAATTGGGCAACTTAATTTTAGATTTATAATCCCCTTGATAATTAAGTGAACTAACTGTTAATGTTCCAATTTGCGAAGAATTCTCATCTGTCAAACTAATAATTACTTTCTGTTCAATCATTTAAATCCTTAATTTATAAATGAAACATACCTCTGTTCAGACAATACTTTGGCCATATTTTGGAGCTTAACTGCTGAAGTATAATATCTAGAATTTTCTTTTGTAACCTCAAAGTTTTTAGGATTTTCATTATTATTTTTATTATGTAAACAAATGTTAAATAAATTATTTAGTACTTTACCAATGGCTTTTTCAGATCCGTGTAATTTTGGAAGGATTTTTTGTTTGATTTGAGCATCAAAATACCTTTCCCAATTATCCCATTCATTAGGAGAGTTTTCATATCTCCATGCAACTACCATAAATCTTAATATTTCATTAATTACTCTAAAACCAAAATCAAATCCAGAACCTTTAAGAGTTTCTTGGAAATTAGTAAGTTCTGTTACTAAAATTTCCAATAAAGTTTCTCCTTCCGAGGTTATTTCTGATAGAATTTCTTTTAAACCTTCCATATTTAAACTTGAAATTTCTGAATCTATTAATGGTGATTGTAAATATGCAATATCCCCATTAAAGTCATCATCATCTAACTCAGACAATATATAATCTCTTGCAAGCAAAGTATCGAATTCAATAGTATTGGCTCTATCCAATACTTTTGGTGAAAACATGTATGTTGTTTCATCAACATTAACTGTACCAATTATAAATAAGTTATTTGGAAGAATTAATGTTTTATTAGTACCATATAAAGGAATTTCTTCACCACTTTCAATAGCAGATAAGAAATCTGCAAAATACCTTTCGACATGAGATAGATTCATTTCATCTAAAATTAAGAAATATGGATTTGCTGAATCATTTTGGGCTTGTTTAATTAACTCATATGAAGGTGTTGATTGATAATCTTCTGTGATTACATTGTAATAACCAACAATATTAGTATTATCTGTCCAATTTGCTCCAACAGGGACAATTTTATACTTCTGCATCCAATATTTTTTAATAATCTCCAAATCAATTTTTTGATCTGGTTCATTCTCAACCAAATTATTTAAATGTTCTTTGATATTATCATTAGTATAAAATAGTTCTGTATTAAGTTTAAATTTAGCATCGGTATCCTCAATACCGTCGATTTTTATAATTTGATTATCTTTTTCTAAATTTGTTATTGGAATAATATCCTCCATGACTTTTCTAGGAATAGACAATCCTTCAGAGGTAACAGATTCTCTAACAAGGACTTTTGTTGATAGTAATGTTTCCTCAGCAATAATATCTTTTGAATATCTAAATTTAGCAAATAACTGAGATAATTTTGTTTTACCGGTTCCTGAATTCCCAGTTAAAATAACAAATGGTTTAACTTTAATAGATAAAAGATAATTTTCAATTAAATCTTTATCGAAATAATATCCTTCAGATAATAAGTATTTATAAAATGAATCATCGATATTTCCAGAATCGGCACGTCCAAAATTACGTATATTCCTACGCTCCATAATATCTTTTAATTTTGAATTGATTTGAGAATCAAGTAATTCATCAACATTATTCTGCATGAAAAAACCTCCATTGTTATAATTTTAAAATTTCCTGAATTGTATCGTAATATTTCTTATTTAAAGTTATAAGTATCTTAGTTTTTTTTCCAGAAACATTTATAAGACCGCAATATACAAAATTGCCTAATACATAAGAATGAGATAATTTATTCTCAACTATATCTTCCTCTGTAAAATCAAGATTTCCTGAACGATATTTATTTATATAATAATCAAGTTCATTTTCTTCGTTAATATTATCATCTGTAGTAATTAATGTATTTAACAAATACCATTCAAAATACTCCAAATATTCATATTTATCCAAAGCTTTAAGAGTAGCTCTTAAGGGATGTAGAATTTTAATCCCATTTGAATATTCATATTCATTTAGGATTTTCTGATAATATAATTTATATACTTCTTTAATCTCATCAATAGATTTGAAATCACTATGTTTTGTTTTTTCCATAAGTTTTTCTGTCTGGATTAAATCTATTAAGAAGTTTCCATTTTCTGTGAGTATACTTGAATTTGGAACATCTTTGGCATTTAAAGAACCTTTTTCAATAATACCAAATTCTTCCATCATTCTTTTTATTGTTCTAACCTGACCAGTAGCAACTCCTAATTTTAAAGAAATATAACTTTGAAGTTCCGGCCAATTCATTTCACCAACCTGAACAGGATCGTTAATAATTTCTACAATTGTTAATATCTGTTCATGAAGTTTATCTGAAATTTTTCTACCTTCATATTTCCATCCTTTTAACTCCATTTCACTACACCATTATTTTTGAATAACTAAAACATGATCAATAGATATTTTTCCTCCCCTATTTTTTCTAGGAATTCTGATATAAGGATTTTTAATTAAATAGCCAAAATGAGATACGAACTTAAACCCGATTTTCTGAGAAATTTCATTTAAAACTTTCCAACTTTCAATATTAACTTTTCTAATAAAACTATCCCCTATTACGATTACATATTTAGAACCTGGTTTTAAAACTCTATATACTTCCTGTAAATTAACTTTCATATCCTCAAAAAATTTTTTAACAATTAGAGCTCTTTTTTCATCTAAATCAAAAATTTTTTCATAATAACTTCTTAAAAGAAGAGAATCATCAAGTATTTCCAAATCTTGAATTTCTTCTTTAACTTTAATCGATTCAGTACCAAAATACAATTTCTTTTTATTCCTTAATTCAGTCTCTGTTGAAAAATCTAACCATAAATTCTCAAGTCTAAGAATCCTAACATAATCAAAAGCATTAATATATGGTGGAGAAGTAATAGCTAAATCAACTGAGTCATTATTAAGATTCAAATTAGTTGCATCTCCTTTTACCATAACATTGGCTAATGATTTATTATTTAATTCTTCCATGCCTTCCAAATATTTTTCAACGAATTCTTTAAACATTTTTTCGACAGAAGGAGGATTTTTAATTATTTTACTAGAAACATATGGTTTTGGAGAAATATCATCAGCATTAGAAACTCTTTTGATTATACTTGCCATGCATAAAAGTAAAAAATTCCTAACATGGTCATCCGGCACTTCTTTAATTGAAAAATATAAATGACCTAAATCTCTTAAGATGTCTTCGCGGAACCAATGATTTAAATTATTAATATCAGGAATTATTATCTCGTCATTGGAATAATTGCCTTCAATTAACTCCTGGACAATTTCATTCTTAAAATCATCGACCATTTGAATTTGAGAGCTAGATAATTTTGTTGTTTTGACTTTTATTATGAGTTTAGCAACATCATCAATTTCGGCACCAATTGATGGAACACCATTAAGACTAGATTCTAATAATGTTGTGCCACTACCTGCAAATGGGTCTAGAATAAGTTTATTATTTACATTATCAAATCCTATGAAACTTTTTATTGCCCATCTAGGAATTTCAGGAATGAATTTGCAGGGATATTTAAAATAACTATGAGTATAAGAATTAGGATTATTCTGTTCAATCTCATAAATTACATCTTGCTGAACTTCAATTGGCAATTGATCCACGTTAATCCTTATTTCGTCAGACATACGACACTCTCCCTTAGATATTTGCCTTGATCTTTTGTTTTTTTATATTGTTGAGAACTAGTGATCATGTACCTATCAACTTCGATTTTATCTACATTAAAACCAATAGAAGTTGCATAATCCGCTAGTATCAAATCAGTAGGTATAACAACTCCACCATATGCTGAATTTCCAACTACAATTGCACAAAATCCATTATCCTTCAATGAGATATAACAATTATCAATTACTTTAAACATATCATTAAAATATCCATATAACATTTGAGGTATTCTTTTATCCCACAATTCCGCATTCTGAACCATAGATAATTGTTGATTGAGTAAATCACTTTTATCGGAATATAAATTTTCAAAATCATATTTCATATTCAAATGAGATTTTAAAGATTGATTTCTTAAAACTTTAAGGTCAGAGTATTCATTGACAAAACCTCCAAACCATAATTCCAATTTATATATTTCAGTATAATCAAAACAGTTTGCATATGGTGGTGAAAAAATAATTCCATCGACAGATTCTTTATTTATCTTTTCACTAAAATTTAAACAAGATTCATTAAATAACAAATTATTATATTTTGTTTTATCTTTAGATTTTAAATCACTAATCATATATGAGAATTGAGTATTTAATCTTTCAAGAACTTCATTTTTACCAATTAGTCTTGGTTTTTTTGTTTTACGCTTTTTTAAACCATTACCTGCTTTACGATAATTTGATAATTCCTCTATAGATGATAACCATCCCAATAATAAAAGATTTTTTATTTTTTCATTGTCAATTTTATCAATTTTGATTTTACAAGACATCATAACCTTCTCTGCATCAGGTTGAAAAACTCTTGAACTTATTGATAATACTGGCAAATCATATTCTTCAAACTCATCATTTTCAAGTTGATTTAATATTTCTAAACTTTTCTTTTCAAAATACAAAATATCCTCATCAGAATAATCTTGCAACTTATTAAACATTAAAAAATAAGAAAATGGATTTACTTCAAAACCTATGCCATTACATCCCATTTTATTTGCAGCCAATATTGTTGTTCCACTACCTGCAAATGGGTCCATTAAAGTTTCAATATCTGATTTAGAATATTCTTCGACAATTTTCTCAACGAATTGAACAGAAAATCCTTCTTTATACCTATACCATCGTTGAAATGGATTGTTGGATTCTGTAGAATAATTTAATATACTTTCATAAGTAGCATTTTCATTTTCAGGAAAAATTACATTAAAATTTTCTTCAAACTTCCTAAACATATATTACATTCCTTTATGTTAAAAATTATAATTTATTTTTAATTAATATTTTGATTAAAAAAGTATTTAAATATGTTTATCTTATGTTTAAAAATATAAAAATTAGTTTAAATTATAATTATTGTCATAAAAATTCCCTCATTTCAAAAAATAAGAAATACCAGTTTATTTCTAGTGTTTCCATAGTATCTACCTATCCTATAATTATTTATATTTACATTATTTAAAAATATCCTGAATTAAATTTTATCAACTATTTCTTCTCCATTTTCGGTCAACCTATACAATCTACCCTTTCTAACTTCTGGATTAATACATTCAACTAAATCATGGTCTTTTAATTGTCTTAATGTATTTGAAATATGATTTTGTACAATTCCAGTATCTTTAGATATTTCAGAAGGCATTTTTGCATTATTAGCTAATGTTTTTAAAACCTTGCTTCTATACTTGGATTTTTCAATATACTCAATTGTTGCTTTCACTTAATCCACTCCACAATTATATATTTTAGATTAATTTATAAATAAAATTTCTCACATCAATTATTACCCTAATGTCATATCCTGACTTAAGTGTTTCAAGAAATGCTGATGCTTTTTTGTAATTGTTGTTTTCAACATCACCAATTCCAGCAATTACACATTCACAGGACAATTTCATTTCATCAACAATTACTTCACGCAAGCCATTTTTAAGACTGATTTCGTCATTGTTGATGATATCGAGCACATCATAGGTTTTTGAAACATTTTCATAATGCTTTTTAACCTGCTCGCTCCAGCTCATCTAACTCACCTAAAAAAATAGATTTTGTGATTATTTAAAATCACAAATACAAGTGGTACATTTTTTGTAGTATTTATCAGTTAACATAAGTTCAATCCAGTCAACTAATTCTTCTTCACTTCTTGTAGCATGCTGGAAGATTTCATAGTGACCACATTTCATTTTCATCATGTAAACACTGTTAAAAGCAAAGGTTGCATATTTAGGATTTTCTTTTCCTATTTTTTCGTGAAGCACTCTGCATTGTTCCCATTTAGCAGCCATTTCACTGTTAGGTGCTTCATCAATTAATTGATCATAATCAGGAATGTATCCAAATTCATTTTTGTTTTCATCAGTCATTTTCACATATTGAATTTCCATATCTTTTGTATTTAAAATCATGTTTGGCAACTCCGTTAATTTTACTTATGAGACTCATTTGTTCTCTGTTTAATAGATTGGACTACATTACATATAAATGTGTTCATTTAAAGATTTGTAAAGTCTTAAAAAATAGTATACTGTACAAATATTATCATTTTTTAAAAATCATTGATGGAGAATATTTTTTTAAAAAAGTCAATTAGTTATATGAAAATTAAAAATTATATATAATATATTCACAAGATATATAATTATTAGAAAAAAGTTTGATAATGGTGGATATCATGGATAAAGGATTAATATTGGTTATAATTGGCGGATTATTAAGTTTAACAATCTATGGAGTCATAATAGGTGCTCCATTAACTTTAATTGGAGCTTATTTTTTATATAAAACATTGAAAAATCCAAATAAAGAAATCGATGATGAATTAAAACAAAAGCAAGAAGAGTTAAAAAATATTGATGAGAAATTATCTAAAATGGAAGCAGATAAAGAAGCTGAAATAAAACAAAAATTAGCAGATAAACAAAATGAATTAGATAATATACAAAAGACATTAGATGATTTAGAAGCTCAAAAGACTGCTGAAGTTGAAGAAAAATTAAAATCAAGAAACGAAGAATTAGCAAATCTTGATGAAAAATATGATAATTTAACAAAAGAAAAAAGTGCTAAATTAGATCAAGAATTGGCTGATAAAAAATCAGAAAAAATTAGATTACAAAATGAAATCAACACCCTTAAAAGAGAATTAGTTTTAACAAAAGATGAAATTACTTACCAAAGCTTTGGATTATATGAACCTAGATACGATTTTGTTGATTCAACAGAATATAAAGAAAAATTAGATGCAATTCGAAATCAACAAAAAAGTATGATGAAAAATAAAACTGCTGCTGTTTGCAATACTGAATGGGAAGTTGGAGGAGATAAAAGAAAAGGTAAAGCAATGACTAATGATAATATTAAACAAATCATTAGAACATTTAATACAGAATGTGACAGTATAATCAGCAAAGTTAAACATAACAATCTTGAAAATTCAGAAAAGAGAATTAATAAATCATTTGATCAATTAAATAAATTGAATAAACGTGTTGATGTTGCAATAACTAGGAAATATAAGGATTTAAAGATTGAAGAATTGTATTTGGCTCACGAATACAAATTGAAAAAAGAAGAAGAAAAAGAATTATTGCGCGAAGCTAGGGCAAAAGAAAAAGAGGAAAAAAGACTTCAAAAAGAATTGGAAAAAGAAAGAAAGAAATTTGAAAGAGAAAATGACACAATCACCTCAGAAATTGAAGAAGCAAAAGCCAAAATGGCTCAAGCTGCTGCAGAAGAAAAAGCAAAACTTGAAGCAGAAATTGCTAAACTTCAAGCAGCGCTGGATAAAAATAACGAAGAGGTTAAAAAAATTAATGAGTGGCAAGAAACTCCGGGAGCGGGTTATGTTTACATCATATCCAATGTTGGAAGTTTTGGAGAAGACGTCTTTAAAATTGGAGTTACTAGAAGAGATGACCCTGAAATAAGGGTCAGAGAATTATCTTCAGCATCAGTACCTTTTAATTTTGATACTCATGTATTTATTTTTAGTAAAAATGCTTATGAGTTAGAAAATGAATTACATAAACGATTTGACAAAAGAAGGGTTAATAAAATCAATATGAGAAAAGAATTCTTCCATATAAGTATAGATGAAGTTAAACAAATTGTAGAAGAAAATAAAGGTGCAGTACATAGTTTTGTCGAAAAACCCGATGCTGAAGAATATTATGAGACTTTAATAATTGAAGAAAAAATGAGTAGTTAATCTACTTCAATTTTTCTTTAATTACTATTTGATTAAAAATTTTAAAACCATAAAAAAAAGATTATGAGCAGTCCAGAAGGACTTGCTCAAAAATAAAAGACATAGTATTTATTCAATATAATTTTTACAATTAATAGATTACTTATATTCATCATTTACTTTTTCGATTAATTCTCTTGCTTTTCTTTTGGTGATATAATGTTGGTGAGGTTTTTTAATCACCAAATACATTACATCATTGCCTTCCGTGTGAATACTGTTAATATCATATTCATTTCCCTCCAAATCTATGATATTTACATCTAAACAGTTTACCATCAAATCCACCTTAGTTAATATCTAATATTACACAAATCAAACCACAGACTGCAACCATTAAAATGAAAATACCTATTTCAATTCC
>SUTL01000063.1 GCA_015062925.1 Methanobrevibacter thaueri | reverse complement strand
AATGTTTATATATAATAAACTATATAATATCATTATCAATAAAACTTTATAAAATTTTAACTATATTTTAAATTTTTATTGAGAATTTTATCAAATCATTTTGATATAAATTTGGAGGAAAAAATTTATGCATATTATGGAAGGATATTTACCATTACAATGGTGTATCATATGGTTCGTCATATCATTCATCGTAGTTGCATTTGGTATATATCAAATTAAAAAAATCGTAGATGAAACACCTGAATCCAAAGCTTTACTCGCTGTAAGCGGAGCATTCATGTTCATCTTATCATCTTTGAAATTACCATCCGTTACTGGAAGCTGTTCTCACCCTTGTGGTAATGGATTAGGTGCAGCATTATTTGGTCCAGCTGTCACCGCAGTATTAGCAACAATTGTACTAATTTTCCAAGCACTCTTACTCGCTCACGGTGGATTAACCACATTAGGAGCAAACATTTTCTCAATGGGTATTACAGGACCAGTTATAGCTTGGATAGTATATAAAGGATTAACAAAAGCTAATGTATCATCCACCATTGCAATTTTCTTTGCAGCATTTTTAGGTGATTTATTAACATACGTAGCTACTTCATTCCAATTAGCTTTAGCATTCCCAGCACCAACATTTACTACTGCATTAACTAACTTCTTAGTTATCTTTGCAGTAACACAAATACCGTTAGCAATTGGAGAAGGTATCTTAACCGTAATTATATGGGACAGATTAAAAGCTTACAAACCAAAATTATTAGATAAACTTAATGCATTAGCTCCTAATGAAGCATAAAGGTGATTAATATGAATAAAACAACTTTAATAATATTAGCAGTAATATGTGTAGTAATATTTGTAGCACCATTAATAATGTTCAACGGTCATGGAGAAGATGACGGATACTTCGGTGGTGCAGATGATGCTGCTGGTGAAGCTATTGAGCAATCAGGTTTCAAACCATGGTTTTCATCAATATGGGAGCCACCAAGTGGTGAAATAGAAAGTTTATTATTCGCTCTTCAAGCAGCAATAGGAGCAATCATCATAGGTTACTTCTTTGGATATTGGAGAGGACAAGGTAAAGAAGAATAGACAACAATCTTCTTTATTTTTTTTTTATCTTTTTTTAAGGGATTGATATGAAATTCGATATGGATTACATTGCACATAACAATGAATTAACAGAAACAAACCCTTATTTCAAACTATTTTTAACCATATTCCTACTAATATTAACATTAGCATTAGATAATCTATATTTTGACATAATAATATTCACAGTAATGTCAATTATAATATTAACAATAGCAAAAATCAACATAAAATCCTATTTAAAATTCTTAACAATACCAATGGCATTTGTAATAATAACATGTTTATTTTTAATATTCTTCTTTGGAAACGGTCCAGTAATATATAGAACAGGAATATTTGGTATTGTAGTTACAAAAGACTCACTACATTATGGTGTATACACATTTTTTAGAGTTATTGGATGTTTACCAATATTAGGATTTTTAGCACTCACAACACCAATAGCAAAAATTCTGCATTGTCTTGCAACATTAAAAGTACCAAAAATCGTTATAGAAATTGCACTTTTAATGTATAATTCAATATTCATATTCTTAAACGAAATCGATACAATGCAAAAAGCACAAGAAACAAGATTAGGATATCATTCTTATATTTCATCATTCAAATCATTAGGAGCACTATCCAGTACAATATTCTTAAGATCATTAGATAAAAGTGAAACATTACAAAATTCACTTGATTCAAGAGGATATACTGGAGAAATACCTCTTTACAAACCACAAAAAAGGGAGGATTAATAAATTATGTTGGAAGTTAGAAATATTAAATATTCGTATAACTCAGATTATCAGGCTCTGAAAGGAGTTAGTTTAAAAATAGAAAAAGGGGAAATGGTAGCGCTTTTAGGAAAAAATGGTGCTGGAAAATCAACATTATTCTTACATTTAAATGGAATTTACGAACCTGATGAAGGGGAAGTATTTATTGACGGTGAAGAATTAAAATATGATAAAAAATCATTACTCAAATTCAGACAAAAAGTAGGCATAGTATTTCAAAATCCAGATGATCAAATATTTGCCCCTACAGTGGAAGAAGATGTTGCTTTCGGACCTTTAAACTTAGGATTATCCATGGAAGAAGTGCAAGATAGAGTTGAAGAAGCACTTGCACGTGTTGGAATGAGTGGATATGAGAAAAAAGCACCTCATCATTTAAGTGGAGGTCAAAAGAAAAGGGTTGCAATTGCAGGAATTTTAGCAATGAAACCTGAAATCATGGTTTTAGATGAACCTACAGCAGGTTTAGATCCTCAAGGTGTTGAAAACTTAACAGTTCTTTTAAAAGAACTTAACAGTGAAGGAATAACAATTATCATATCAACACATGAAGTTGATTTGGTTCCAGATTATGCAAATCGTGTGTTTGTTTTAGTTGATGGTTTATTAATTGCTGAAGGAACTCCAAAAGAGATTTTTGCTCAACCGGAAATCCTTGAAAAAGCCAATCTTAAAGTTCCAATTGTCACTCAATTATTCCAGGAACTTGAAAGTGAAGGTTTTGATATGGATGATGATTATCCTTTAACTATAACTGAAGCTAAAAATAAATTCTTAGATTTGATTAATAAATAATTTGACTTTTTTTTTTAAACAAGATTTTTTTCATAATATTAAATGTTAAAGTATTACTCACACTAATAATTAATAATAACTTTTTAATTTTAATTAAACATTTATATTAATAAAAACATATTCTTTTATAAGGAGAATTATGATGAGAATTGGAATTTGCGATACAACATTTGCTCGTTTTGACATGGCCTCTGCAGCTATAGATGAGTTGAAGAAAAATGCATATGATTTAAAAATCATACGACAAACAGTTCCTGGAGTTAAAGATTTACCGGTAACAGCTAAAATACTCATCGAAGAAGAAAACTGCGATATAGTAATGGCATTAGGAATGCCTGGGCCAATGGAAAAAGATAAAATGTGTGCTCATGAAGCATCAACAGGATTAATAAATGCACAACTAATGACCAATACTCATATTCTTGAAGTATTTGTTCATGAAGATGAAGAGGAAGACCCTGTTGAACTTGCAAAATTAGCTGAAAACAGGGCACGTGAACATGCGCAAAATTTAATAAAAATGATGTATCATAGAAAAGCAATGAGAAAAGAAGCGGGAATGGGAATGCGAGAAGGAAAAGAAGATGCAGGACCATTATAATAATTATCTTAATAAAGGTGTACGATGAGTTTTGAAATATCAAAAGAAGATAAACAATCAACATATGTTATTCTTCCAGCATATAATGAAGCAACAAGAATTCAACCAGTAATTGAAGAAATTGCAAGAAAAGGTTATAAAATGGTTATTGTTAATGATGGATCATCAGACAATACCTTAGAAGTTATTAAAGAATCTCAAAGAAAATATCCTAAAAGTATTTATATTTACTCACACATGATTAATCGTGGTGTAGGAGTGGCAATGCAAACAGGTTTTGATGCTGTTTTAAGATATAATCCAAAATATGTTGTTAATATGGATTCAGATGGTCAGCACTCAGCTGATGATTTGGAAAATGTATTGGAACCTTTAGTAACCGGTAGAGCTCAGGCAGTAATAGGTGTAAGGCCTCTTAAAGACATGCCTTTAAGCAGGAATTTTGCAAATGCGGTTATGAATTTATTAACAAAAATATTCTATCATGTTGATGTGAGTGATTCACAAACTGGTTTCAGAGCAATTACAAATGATGCATTGAAAAAAATTAATATTAATGCTAGAGGATATCTTATTTCATCAGAATTCATTCGTGAAGTTAATGATAATAATATTCCATTTGAAGAAGTTCCAATTCAAACAATTTACACTCCAGAAACCCAATCAAAAGGAACAAATGTTAAAGAAGCATTTAAAATACTAATTCAAATGATTAAACATCAATTTTAAAAGGTGATTAATAAATGTTTTTATATTCAATAGTATTTCCAATAATATCAATATTAGCCATTTTATGGTTCTTATACAGATATTTAAAAGAAAAACAATCCTTACCAACAGTTATCTTATGGACTGTATTGTGGATTTTTGTAATAGTATTTTCAATTTTCCCACATTACAGTGAAAAATTCGCAAAACTCTTTGGAATAACCAGGGGATTGGATTTCATTATTATAGTAGTATTCATTGTACTATTTTATATTCTGTTCAGATTATATAATAGAATCGACATGTTACATGATGAAATTAATAAAATTGTAAAAGAAGTAGCACTTAATAATGAAATATCTCTTGATGATGAAGAGGATGAATAAATGCTTTATTTTAAAGGTTGCACTGCAAGAGAAAAACAAACTACAATTGCAGATGCAACTGAAAAACTATTGGCCTTAGCGGGTGTTGATTATCATACATTAGATGAGAAGATGTGTTGTGGATCTTTTCTTTTAAGATGTGGTTTTGAAAATGAAGCACGCAAACAAATTAAAAAGAACTCTGAAATTTTAAAAAACGAAAAAATCATCACTTCCTGTGCGGGATGTTATAAAACCCTTAAATCTGATTATAAGAATTTGGATGTAGTTCATATTTCACAGTTACTTAATCAGTTAATCAGTCAAAATAAACTTCATTTTAAAAAAACAGATTTAAATGTTACTTATCATGATCCATGTCATCTTGCAAGGCATATGGGAGTTTATGATGAACCGAGGTATGTTATTGAAAAGGTTGCGAATTTGGTTGAAATGGAGAATAATTGTGAAAATACCTTGTGCTGTGGTGCAGGGGGTGGTGTTAAATCCGCGTATCCTGAACTTGCCGGTAAAATGGCGGAGCAAAGATTAACACAGGCACTTCAAACTGATTGTGATGTTTTAATAAGTACATGTCCTTTTTGTAAGTTAAATCTGGAAAATGATGATTTGGAAGTACTTGATTTATGTGAGTTTTTAATAAAGTATGGTGGTTTAGAATGAATGAGGATGAACTTGAAACTATGAGAAGGTCTTTTGGAACTGTTAAGCAAAGATCTGATGTTATTAAAAAATCACCTAATACTAAAAGATTAATTTCTAAAGTTCAGGAAATTAAAAAGTATTCCATTAAATATTATGAAATGTTACTGAATCAGTTGGAGGATTCGTTTTCGGATAATGGTATTGAATATAGGTTTGCTGAAACTTCTCAAGATGCTTTGAATATTATTGATGAGTTATTGGATGAGAATAATATTAAGGTTATTGCTAAGTCAAAATCAAATACTCTGGGGGAAATTGGTCTTAAAAATCATTTGGATGATAGGGGTGTTGAGGTTGTGGAAACTGATTTGGGTGATAGGATTTTACAATTGAAGAAATCTGATAATAAACCGGTTCATCCGACTGGTCCGGCTTCTCATTTGAATGTTTCTAGTATTGCTGGTATTGTTAATGAGGCACTTGATTGTGATGTTGGTGATGATCCGTATGATATTATGAGGGTTGTAAGAAGTGATGTGTTAAAACGTATAAAAAATGCTAATGCAGGTATAAGTGGAGCTAATGTTATTGCTGCTGAAGAAGGGTCATGTGTAATGGTGCATAATGAGGGTAATATTTCACTAGTTTCACTAAAAGATTTGCATATAATAGTAGCTGGAATTGATAAAATAGTGCCAACATTAGAAGACGCAATCTCTGTTGTGAAACTGGAAACAATATTTGCAACAGGAAAACACGTAACATCATACATGAACATAATATCCGGACCATCAAAAACAGCAGACATAGAAAAAAAACTCCTAAAAAATATGTACGGAGCTAAAAAAGTAGTAGTAATACTACTGGACAATGGAAGAAGCAAAACAACAAACAAATGTTTGCAATGTATAGGATGTGGGAACTGCATAATCAACTGCCCGGTATACAATACAATAGGAAACGAATTCGGATTCAACAATTACCTTGGAGGCAGAGGAATAGCAATGTCAAAATACATTGAAGATGATGAAACATGCTATAACTCAGGACTATACATGTGCACATTATGCGGATTATGCACACTAAACTGCCCATTATCCATACCAACAAACGAAATCATAGAAAAAATAAGAACAGAAATAGAATTCAGCCCACAAACACATAAAAAAATAAAAAACAATATATCAAACAACAACTCACCATATTAAAAAAAGAATTAATAAATAAAAAAAAGTAGATAAAAAAAATATTATCTACTTAACTTTAACTGTTGTTTTAATAGTGTCTTTAAGGTAACTTATTTCAACCGGATATGTTTTACCTTTTTTAAGCTTTTTAATAACTTTTTTATTCAAAGTTTTTTGCGCAACACCTTTTACATCGGTTTTTACTTTATAGGTTTTACCGTTAAATTTAAAGGTTACTATTTTACCTTTAACCGGTTGGTCATTGATTTTAAGTGTTGCTTTTAATGTGAATTTTTTAGCAGTTTTTTTAACAGTGATTTTGTTTGCTTTAAGAACATGTTTTACAGTGATTGTGTTCTTATAGGTTTTACCATTGTAGTTTGTTGTAATGTAATATGTTCCTGGAGCTTGTGTTATTTTTATTTTAGCAATTCCATCATTATCTGTATTAATTATGGTTGATTGACCGTTAATTTCGAATTTAACCTCTGCACCTACAACAATATGATTATCTGCTGTTGTAACTTTAACGGTAAAGTATTTACCTCCATCATAGTCAACTGCAATGTTTTCATTACCAGTAATAGTAGTATCATCTTTTAATGTATATGCTTTAATACATGCAACAAATCCATATTCTTGATATAAATCTTTCCAAACTCCATCATCACAATTAGTTAATGAAACATCATCATCATAGTACATTCTTTGCGGATTAGAAATACCTAATGCTAAAGAGGTTACATAAATACTAAATTTATCACCTTTTTTGATTGGAATATACTTATCCAATTTAATGGTATGATATCCTCTGTAAGGTGAAACACCATTTTGAGTGTGAACCACAACATCATTCACTGCAACTTCAATAGTGTAATTCATACCACTTTGATTAAAGTAGGTTCCAACAGCAGCTATCAAATCATCTTCAACACTGATAAAGTTATTTACATTGGTTACAGGAGTACCATATAATTCACTAGTTTCATTATCATTACTCATAAAAGCAGCAATGCCTGTAAAATCATATTGATAATTTTTATGGTATAGTAATGTATTTTCAAACACATATGCTACTGCTTGGCTTGTTAAGTTGTTATTGGCACATAATGTTGTATCATAATATGAAATGTACATGTATCCTTTATCACCAGCTTGGGTTCCCCAGCTGTTTTTTATAATCCATGCTCCATCACCTTCAGGTGTGGTTGCGAAGTTTTCTTTTGGATAATTATCATCCCATCCAACAAGAGCAACTGCATGATTTTGAGGACCAGTTAAATGATAATATGAACCTGTTGCAAAATTATATCCTTCTGGATCTTGTTCACCATCATAAAGAACAGCCAATGCTCCATACTTAAGAATTGCTTTTTTAAGATTAGGTGTTCCTGGAATTGATATGTTTATATTATCAATTATAATAAAATCCTGAAGGTGTATTGTTTGATTTATATGAATTAATGGAGATAATTTTCCAAGTTCATCATATATGTCATATTCCTGTGATAATGGTCCAAGCCAGGATAAAAGATAACCTGCAGCTATCATTTCATCTCCGCTTTCAAGAATATTGGATCCAAATCTGCTAAACATAAGCATGGTATCCTGCATATTATTTTCTGAAAAATCATATGATATTCCAGTATTCTTTAATAAAGCAGATTCCAATGCTGCCATTCCACCAAATGACCAGCAAGAACCCATGATTCCTTGATCTCTAACTGGTGTGACCCATCCGATTTCATTTAAATTAAATCTAGTGGGCATGATGCTAAGGTCAATGTTGTTTATGGTTAAATTTAATTTCATTCCTTCACTGATAATTACACTTATATAAAATGTGTTGTTTAAATCATCTTCGGAAATTTTATCGTTTCCATATATTCGACCTATTGTTGAGTTAGTATAATCATAATAAGTATAAATTGGATTATTGTTGTTGTTAAAGGTTATATTATCTAAATGATATTCTGAATCGTAAATTAATATTCCACTACCTATTGAAGCATTATTGTCATTGAATTCTGAATTATATAAGTATAAATTACCATTATCAAAATATAATGTACCTCCAGATGTTTGATATCTTGGTTGTGGTGCTACTTTATTTGAATTGAATTTACAATTGGTTATTTCTGCATCTGCATTTGAAATAAATGCTGCTCCTCCGGCATAAACTGCAAAACAGTTAGTGAAACTTGAATCTTTAAGAGTTAAATTACCATCTAATTGAACAAAAGCACCTCCAAAACCAGAAGAAATATTATTGAAAGTTGAATTTAGAAGAGTTAGATTAGTTGGGTCTGTATTTTCTCCTTGAATATCAGCAAGTATTGCTCCTGCGTTTTTAGTTGAGGAGGTATTTATAAATTGGCAGTTTTCAATAATTGCTTGTTTAGTTGATCTAATTCCTATAGCACCAGCAGTTTCAGTTGCTTTTAAATTTTTAAATATTGTATTGTTGATGGTTATATAGTTTTTCTGAGTAAATATTGCTGGAGTATATGTTGATGTGATATTATTGAAAATACAATTATTAATATATAATACTGTATCTTCTAGTTCATTAGCAAAAATTGATCCATATTTGGTGAGGTATTTTGTTGTAAAATTACTGTATTCAGTGTTTATTGTGCCTGTTTCTAAGTAAAGTGCACTGCCTTTATCTGAATAACTGTCGATAAAGTTACAATTAATAATATTAACAGTACCATTTTCTATAACGGCTACTGCTCCTCCATAGACGTTTGCAGTATTGTTAATGAATGTAATATTATTTAAAGTTAATGTGCCTATTCCGGCAATTATTGCACCGCCAAGTGTCTCATTATGACAGTTTATAATTTTAAGATTGTTTATTGTGATATTTTTTCCGATAATGGTGAATATTGATGTTTGTCCATTTCCATCGATTATATGGTTATTCCCATTTATTGTAAAATTATCTTTTTTAATTTTTATTGGTTGTCTGTCATCAGTTTTATTATTGAATTTATAGTTCTTTTCTATATTAAATACATCTGCAGATGTTGAGATATCATTTTTTAAATCTGTAAATGTATTATTAATTTCACTTTCTTTATATTTATTGTATTCTGTACTTTTAAGGATTGGTTCATCATTAAGAGTGCCATCCTCTATTTCTATTTGATTATCTGTACTTATTGTTTCATTGTTAATTTCTTCTGTTGCTGAGATTGCTCCTATTGAAATTATCAAAAAAAGCAATATGGTACTTATTTTTATAAATTTCATATTTTACCTCTTTTATTTAGTAATTTAACCTATGACTTAAAAAAATATGGATGTTATTTTATTCTATTATATATGATAATGAATATTTTTTAAACAACAGGTTAATAAAAATTTTATTTTCAAATTTATATATACATATCGATTCAATCCTAAAAAAGCAATTATTGTTCTATTAAATACGAATGAATTTTTCAATTGGTTTTCACTCATTCTTAATCAAAATAAATGAAATTTCAGACAATTATATCATATAATAAGTTTATGGAATTATTTTTTTTCAAATGAAAATTTACTTTTTTCTATAAATTCATTTGAAAATAATTATTTCAGAATATTTTTTTAAATATTTCCAATCTAAATTTAACTGATAGAATATTATTTTCACTTCAAGCGCTTCAATTTCTATTGGTTGTTATAGTTTAAAACATATAATATAAATGTTTCATAATTCATAGAAATGTATAGAAAATCATCATATTAAATTAATTCTCATTATTTTTTTTCCACAAATATTAAACTAAATATTTAAAAAAATAAAAATTTTATAATAAAAATTAAATATTACAAAATATAATATTAATAATTATAAAAGCATATTTAGCTTTTTGATTTAATATGTTTTTACTTGAAAAAGTGAACATAAAATAAAAATTGGAGGAAACAAAAAATGGAATCTAATAAAATGTTCGGAATAATATCCATAATTTTAGGATTAATTTTCATAATATTCCCTATTTTTAGTTCTGGAGTAGCATCTCTTCTTATTGGAGTAAGTTTAGTCTTATTAGGTTTAATAGTAATATTATCTGAATTTTCAGCATTTAATATTATTATTGGAATTCTGGCCATACTATTTGGTTTATTATTCATATTTAGAATTGATGCTTTAGCATTCCTTTTAGGATTACAATTCTATATAATTGGAGTTCTATTTATTTTACTAGGTATTGTTGGTCTGTTTTCAGGACCAAACATGTCAAAAGTTGCTTCAGTATTAATTATAATTCTGGGTATTATAGCATTTGCTCTTGGAGGATTCTCACTCACTCAACCAATTTATGCAGCAATTATTATTGGTGTATGTCTGATATTTGAGGGTGTAGGATTATTCCTAGCAGAATAACGAATGAATAAGCAATCTTTCTGATTGCTTTTAACTATTTTTTTTTTAAAATCGTATTAAGTTTATTTTATTTATTGGTTATGTTAATATTTTATAAAAAAAAGAAAATATAGCTTAAAATATTTAAGCTATATCAGAATATAATAATCCAATTGCTCTTTGAGCAAAGAATATTAAATATGGACTTATTATAATTGAAAGAATAGATAATAATGGTATGATTGATAAAATCATATTAATAATAGCAATAATTATAACAATTATTAACATTACGATTATTACTTTACCTATACCAATTCTTCTAATATCTCTTGCAGCTTCAAAAACATTTAAAGCTTCACTTAAACTACCAGTATTAGCTAATCTTGCTTCAGCCATAGTTTCGAGGAATGCAAAGATTATAAATACAATTATAGCAACAGTAGCAGTAATAGCTATTGAAGTTACTAAATTAGCTATTGCCGGAGCAAGAGGTTCAATTGAAACAGTAGTGGAAACTCCCATCATAACATTCATTATTTGTACAAAAAGTCCTTGAACAACTACAATAAGATTTCCATAAATATTTGTAGCATATCCTACAACTGCAACAATGAAAGCAGGAATTAAAAAGTAAACGATTGTAACAACAAAATTATCGAAACCGGTCATGAAATTTTCCCACCAGTTAAATTTAGGAACTTTATCATCACGATCAATTCCGGATTTAATAACACTAATTAAATAACCTGAAGTTACCCAACCAATTAACATTACTGCTATGAAAGCAAATCCTGCGATTAAAGTACTTTCCGGGTTGAAAAGTCCTATTACATAGAATATTGCACCTCCAAAAGTAAGTGCTCCTGCAATTATTGTTAATACTATATAAATTAAAAGCACTTTTATGTCTTTTGAAGGGAATACAAATGCATCTTTAATTATTTCTTTTACATTCATTATTAACCACCTATTTAAAATTATTTTTTTAAAACACTCTTTTAAGAGTTATTAATTATTTATTCAATTAGTAATATTTATAATTTTAAGTTAAATTATTTAATTTCATATTTTTTATCATAACATACGTAAAATAATATTGACAAATTGTTGTCAGAATCGAGTTCTTAAAATAAAATAATCTATTAACTAAATAACTTTAAATTCTTAAACACCTTTAAATTATTCAAATTTTAATCTAAAACCTTTTAAGAATCCTTTACCCCCCCCCCACCATAATCTATTTATAGTAAAAAACACAAATTAACTACCATGTAAAGCGAAAAAGAATAAATTAAATTAATTTTTCGCTTGCATGATTAAAAGTTTAAAACTTTAATTGAGGTGTTA
>SUTL01000062.1 GCA_015062925.1 Methanobrevibacter thaueri | reverse complement strand
TTTCATTTAAATTTTTTAGTTTTACATTTTCAATATCAATTCTAGAAAATAATGCACTCATTCTTTCTGAAGTATTGAGCTTTTGATTTAGCTCATTCAAATCATTATTAACAGATTCATATTCAATTTTTATTTTTTCAGATTTTTTATTATTTTCAGATATGAATTCATCAATTTTATCGAATATTCTTTGTTTTGATACAAATATTGCAATATTAATTTCATTAGATAAATTAGTAGAAATAGGTTCTTCCAAATCTTCAACTAAAGAAATTAAATTTGAACATGAAATATTTTCCATCGTAGCAATGACTTCTTGAAAGATATTTTTTTCAGCGTTTAATGTATTGACATTCTCTTCTATTTTAATTAATTTTTCTTTTAAAATAGCTTGATTTTCTAAATCATCATCACTGCTTGAATTAGATTTTTGTAAATCATTATATTCTTCTGTTAACTTGTCAATTTCTTGTTTAATATTTTCTGAACTTCCAATTTCATCAATAGCATTTTTTTCATAATTAATCTGTTTTTCAATGTCAAATAAATTTACAATATTCGAATTTAATTTATTTTTATACTCAAACTCTAATTTTTCAATTTCATCAAATATGGATTTATGTTGTGGATTTTCTAACAGAACTTCCTTAATTAATTTATTAGAAAATGAATTTTCATCCCCCATATCTAAAACTTGTTGAGTTAAATAATTTTGAGGAATATATTTTATTTTGGCGTTATTTGAATCTTCATTTTCAGAGTTACAGTTTAAATTTGAAAAAACATTTTCATTTCCATTACGCCATTTAATTTTTACAGAAGGATTAATAAAGTTATTCCAGTTAGACTCTTTTTCTGAATCTGGAATAAACGCATTTGAAATTGAGCGCAATAATGTAGATTTTCCCGTGGATTTACCTCCAATTATTGAAACAAGATTGCTGTTAAGTTTTATTTCCTCTTTAGGAAAATCTTCATCCATAAAAGTAATACTGTCTATAACTTCATAACTATTTTTTTCATCAGGTTTATTTTCTTGAATTTTAACTCGTTCCATAGGTTCATAAATTATTTGTTTTAACCCTTCAAATGTCAAATCAGATTTAATCCAACAATATTTTGGAGAATATTTTTTTATATTGTGATTATCTGAACAGACTACCAAAGGTAATGCATCACCAATATCCGGAAAAACTATATTTCGATAGTCAGATTCATCTTTTTCATTTCGAATTTCTAAAATATCCACATTCCCCAATAAAAGATCTTTTTTTATTTGTTGTTTAAATTTAAGGTTATTTTTTATGCTTTCTACAGAATTTGATTTATTTCCAGCATGTATTGAAATAATCCCTCCTAAACCATGTATAATCCCACAAGCTTCATTTATAAATGTATAAAAATTTTCAAATCCTCCTTTTAACTGAATATCATCATTTGTTAAATTTAATTTAATTTTAAGAACATCCCAAATTTTTTCTACATTTTTATTATCAAATATTCCAATGAAATGAACTGCCTCACTTCCACCTAATTCAGAAGTAAGTTCAATTCCAGGCAAAATAAGAATATTTTCCGATTTCCCAAGTTCAATTAAATTATTAATCTTTTCTACATCCATTTGAAAATGGTCCGTAACAACTGCTGCAGAAATTTTATTTTCTTTAAGTGTGTTTATAATTTCATCATTTGTAACAGATTTGTCATGATAATCAAAAGAAAAAGGAGTGTGCAAATGTAAATCCCACAATCTCCATTCTGATCCTCTTTCAAACCACCCATCATGTGTTTTAAGATTATTGCCCATATTATTCCTCAGTTCATACTCATTCATAAATTTTTCAATTAGTTCCAATATTAAAATAAATTTAAATAGCCAATATTTTTATTGAAATCCAATTACTTAAAATTTTGAAAAACAAACATATCTAAATCATCATAAATTACTTTATTTATATTTAAAATTTGTTCAGCATAAGCATTTGTAAAAGCATAATTTAAATTACTTAAAGGATTTCTTAATGTGCCAACTGGATTATCATCAACAAATGCAATATAATCTAAAAAATTAGGATGAATCATATAAATCGAATATGGATAATTATTAATACGATGAAACATATTCATATTCAAAGAATCATAAGGACTTGAGGTTAAAATGTAAATTTCATCATCAATTTTAGATTTAAATAAGTTAATGTGATCTAAAGGCAAATTAATAGATTTTCCATCAATTAATTCATCTTCGCATTTTAATAATTTTTTTATTTTATTAGATTGTGACACTTTAAAATAATTATCAAAGTTCTTATGAACTAAAGTTCCATGTGATCCTTTTAGAAATTTCATATCATATTGTTTACAGTACTCCAACAATATTTCACAACTTTCGGGACTTGTATAAAGAGTTTTTGGAAAACCTAGTTTAATTAGTTCTTTTGAATGTCTGCTATTTTCTACAGTATACATTTTTAATCACCTGCAACAAAAAATAATTGCACATATTCATCATTTGTTAAAATAATTAGTTGCTACATAATTTTAACATACACTAAACATATTTTTACATTTAACATATATAAATCAATAATGTTTATAAAGAATCGATTAACTTAAAAAATATACTAATATTGTAGGTTTATAAATTTTTATTCAAACAATTAAGGAATTAATCTATTAGTTTATAGTTCTCATAGTATTTAATCTAAAACTCTTTAATTATATTGGGAATAATATAATTATAAGTAAATAAAAAAGTGAGAAGATAACATGATGACAAATAAAGATAAAATTGCAGATTTATTTAATTCCCCAGACAGAATCAAATTTAGAGATTTTTTAAAAAGTGATCTTGAAGAATTTGATGAATTAGAATTTAAAAAAGACTATATTTCTTATGACAAACTTGCTAAACATATATTAGCAATGGCAAATACCAATAATGGAATTATAATTTTTGGAATTGAAGAAGATAAACAACATAAATTAACCCCCGTCGGAATTGAATTAAGAGATAAAACAGATATAAAAAATAAATTATCACAAATCATTCCAGATTTATTAGAATACGAAATTCTCGATTTTAAATATGAAAATGAAGTTGAATGGAATAAAATAAAAAATATGAATTTTCAAATGATTATAGTGAAATATACTCCTGAAAGTATACCATTTATGTCAAAAATAGAAAAAGGAGTTGTAAAACCCCATGAAATTTATTGCAGAAGAAGCAATTCCTCCGATAAAGTAAGGCAAGAAGATATTGATAAAATTTTAAATAATAGAATAAATAGTTCTCTGAATAATCAAAACATTAAATCATTATCTGATGAATTACAACAACTTGAAATATTAACCGCAGAGCTGAGTGGAGTAAAGTCACTAGTATATACATTCAATCCTACATATAGGGAATTAGTAAAAAATTTCGCTAGGAAAAAGATTATATTAATTGAAAAAGAATTAGGAGTAGAAAATATAAAACTGAATATTGACAATGAAAAGTTATGATTTCACTTAAAATGGAAAAATATCTAATTAAATATAATTCAACAATAAACACACAAAATTCACTCAAAAAAATAATCTTGACCCCATAATCAAAACTACATTTTACTTATAAAAACAAACTATAATTTAACTACTTTTTAGATTAACTATAAAAATAATTTACCAACAATTTTATTTAGATATAACTCCACTACAAATTATCACAACAAAACAGATAAATATACATTAAAACAAAAAACTTGAAACATTTAAGCAAATTATGATTTAGATTTTTGCTTAAGATTAGTTAAAAAAATCATTAAACATAAAAAGAGTAACATCCCCACAACATATAATATACATATTATAATTAACAGTTATTTTAATAATATATACAATCATCCGACAAATTAAAAAAAATACTTAATACTACCTTTAACAGAAATAGTATTAATCAAAAATAGAACCTCTAAGATTATTTAGAGGAATTGCTTAAACTCAAAAAGAAAAAAATTTTCAAGTTTTGGGCATTTAGTTAAAACTCACAGCCAATGGGTTTTATAATAACAGGCATAATGTAAACAGCCCTTGAAAATTTAATTATGTAATAGGTTATTTTTCCACAGGGTTTTACCCCAAATGTTCTTTTTTCCCCATTACCATAAATTTTTGATTAAAGAGAGTACTAGTTACTCTGAATTTATTTTTTAATTAATCCATATTTAACAAGTAATTTCTCATCCACACATTCTAAAATATCTTCTTTTATGTTATATTCATCAAAGAATTTAATAAAAATCATGGATTGCACCATACATCTCTTGTTTAAATCTTCTTGAATGAAAGCATAATTAAGAATTCCAAAATACTGTAATGAAAAAACATACGAAATAATACTCTCATTTGAAAAATCAATCTAAAAAGAGCTAGATTACATCATTTGTAACCTTTATAAAAATTCCTTACCATAAAACATTACACGTCTTGCAATGAAATTCCAAAACATTACAATAATAGCTGCAATAACTTTTGAAATCAGATAATACAAACCAAATACATCAGTAAACAACCATAGTAAAATTTCAGTGAATACCAAACCCAATGCAGAAATTGCTAAAAACAGATTAAATTCTAGAACCTTATTTTCAATATTGTCCTGATTGAAAACCCATTTAGTACTCATCCAATAGTTAACCAAGACAGAGATGACAAAAGATAAAACACCAGAAATCAAATAATAAATTCCGCAGATATCACTGAAAAAATATAAAAAGAAAAAATCCACTACAAATGCTGTTCCGCCGACAAAAACATATCTAAACATTTGTATAAAAATATTGTCTGTTCTTTCGACAAATAGTTTATCTATCAATTTAATCCCCATTTAATTCATTGAGTAAAATCAGGTGATGTTCAAGGTTGTCTCTGTGCTGTTTTTTAAGAACATGCAAAATAACGCCTGCAAAAAAGATAATGAAAGCAATGATTACAACTGTTGAAATTATTATCAGTGTTGGGATTTTTAGCACATAACCTGTTGAGAAGTATCTGAATAATATTGGGAAGAAGTAAATACCCGCAATAATAAGAAGTATTAAAGAGATTGCTGAGAAAAAAAGCAGCGGCCTTTCATCCCTGATTAAAGCAGCAATCATCATGAGGACTTTATACCCATCCCTGTAAGTGTTCAGTTTTGATTCACTTCCTTCAATTCTGTCCCTATATTCGACGGGAATTTCTTTGATTTTAAAGTTGTTTATAAGTGCAAATACACTCATTTCGGTTTCAATTTCAAACTCCTTTGACTGAATTGGAAATGATTTAACGAAATTATAGCTGAAACCCCTCATTCCAGTCATAATGTCATGTAACTCGCTTTTGAAAAATAGATTAATGAATTTTCTAACCATCTTGTTTCCAGTATTGTGAAATGGTCTGTCGTTTTCCTCAAAGTATGTTGATGAAAGTCTATCTCCGATTACCATGTCTGCCTGATTGGACAAAATAAGTTTTTCAATTTCACAAGCAGATTCTGCAGGATATGTATCATCACCATCAACCATAATATAGCAGTCTGCAGTTATGTCCCTAAACATTGATCTTACAACATTGCCCTTACCTTGCTTGTATTCATACTTAACTATAGCTCCAGCATCTTTTGCAATTTTATCAGTATTGTCCGTGGAGTTATTGTCATAGACATAAATATCTGCATGAGGCAAAACTCTTTTAAAGTCAACAACAACTTTTTCAATTGTTTTTGATTCATTATAGATAAAAAAGTTGAAACTTTGGTTAAAAGTTTCATGAGCATATGTATTTTTTAAGCTCTTCCACCTTGTCTGTTTTCTCCCATAGAAGACATTCAATACCGAAGTGCCCGTATTTGGCAGTGTTTTTATAAATCGGATGTCTCAAATCAAGAGTTTCAATGATTCCATCTGGAGTTAAATTGAAGTTCTCAAGAACAATCCCCTCAAATGATTTATTTGTCCTACAGTTCCAAAGGCATCAACCGTCACAGATGTTGGTTCAGCCACACAAATAGCATAATATAACTGTATTTCACTTTTTAGGCAAGCCAAGTTGCTACGATATTTTTGGCAATGTATCTTAGCATGAAGACTGCAATTATATGCACAAACACCATCATTACAATTTTTTAAATTAGTTTATTTTGATCAAGAATTTCATCAAGTTTCGCCTTATTCTTTATATATTCCGTAACTCCAGCATACCCCGGGAATAATCGTTCTTCAGAATAACCATCAGTATACAACTGTTTTAATACTTCTGCCTTAATGTCCCTCGGAATTATAAATTTGTAAAATATTTTCTCATTTTCGGGAATTGAAAATTTTTCTAAACCTTTTATATCATAAACTGGTTCATTGTTAATAATCCAACAATTATTTTCTAATTCACTAATTATTATCTCATTCAAAGGTCGTTCATCACATTCTTGATCATAATCAATTACAAATGTAAACAAACCATTTTGTGCATTAAGATTAGGATTAGAATAATATTCAGGCCTGTAAAATTGAACCTTAAAGTCATTATTTGTATTGTCGCTTTTAAAATATCCATAATTAAAAGCCCAAAGCACGCCATCATTATCCTCATTATCTAAGGAAAACTTATCATATAAAACATTTCGGACCGCAAAATATAATGATACTTTATAATCATATGACCAATCAAGTGCTCTAGTAGGCAAATCATAATGTTGAGCCAATGATATGATTTCAAAATATTCTTCCTGCGGCCAGGTTTGAGGAATATCAATTATTGACTTTAATGATTGTTTTCTGACATTTGCCGAAATTGGAACTTTCAATCCATATTTATCAGCATAGAATATGAAATTAAATAGGACATACATTTCTTTGCCTAATTTAAATTGATTTAAATAAAATTCATTATCTACCTTAACGCCATTTTCAAATTCATCATATTTATTTATTTTAAACTTATACAAACCTTTATTATCAGGAGTCTTATCTTTTATGTTTAATCCCAATCTAATAGCAGATTCTTTTTTTAGACTAAAGGGAGGATTATAATCTAATCCAATATAGTCAAGAATATTGTTGTTACGTAAAGAAGAAGGTATTAGCTCATAACACTTTTTATTAATTCCCCTATAAATAAAATCATCACGAAAATCAGCATAATCATTTCGTCCCTGCATAATGTCTTGTAGTTCAAAATAATCATTAATCTGTATGGTTTCAATGTATTCTTCTTCACTCATTTTTTCACCAGTTATAACTTATTCCGCATATAAACCTATTTTTATGCATATTCTATATTTCCAAATCCAAATAATATTTTTAGATATTTTTTATTAAAATTACAATTCCCAGATTATTCCTTTTTAATAGCACTATCTAACAATTGTTATTGTTTTTAGGTATCAATTTTTAAGTTGACCATTTTAACACATTTTAAATAATTAATTTTGTTGTTGACCATACAGTATCTTACTATATATTTCCCTTTGATTATCAATTAATTGCATGGTATTTTTCGCGGGATTATATCTATATTTCAATTCATTCAGATTCATTATCAAGTCAAAAATTGGTCGTTTTAAAATTTCAGGATCTCCAGTTTCATCATATTCCTTAACAAGATTTCCTAATAGTTTCCTATTCAATGCAATTTTATTTTTACCAATATCATCATCCAAATCACTAATTCCCTGTTTTTTACCATCCTCTGATGGATGATAGACATCTTTTATTTTATTTAATGGAATTTTTTTGTTGAAGACTTCCAATATTGCTTTTTGCAATTCTTCAGGTTCATAATTATCCAATTCAAAATCCAAATCCCAAATATAGCTCCACTCATTGATAAATGTTGAGTTTAAATTTTTTGACATGTTGAAATTATCACTTAAAAATTCTTCTAAAAATGAATTTTCACGATTAACACTAGTTTCAAATTCATTTAAAAAATCCATAAATTCAATTAGTAGATATTTAAATATTTCATCATATTCATTAACTGAAAATCCATGAATTAGGTAGAATGCATCCTTTAAATTGATTATCTTACCTTTCTGCAGGTTTTCAAGAATGTTATTCTCATTATCTGCTACAAAAAATGGTATTGCCTGCCAGGTTTTAAGGTTAAAATTAATTAAATTGGTAAAATTGCTTACAATTAACTTCATATACTTTCCGCTTGGCTGTCTGTCTGCAAGCTCCCCACTGAAAAAACTTGATATTCCCCCAATATTAATTATTTCAAATCCTGCATCTTCAAAATCACCATAAAACTCATTATAAAATTCAGGTATTAATTCTTCTTCTGTTTTACCCTCAACAAACAACAGTATCCTAGGATGATAATCAAGAGTTAGTGAATTTGACAGGTAGAATAGATGTTTTCGGTTTAGATTGAATTCATAAGTCTCGTTAATTCCATTGTAAAAATCCCTATTTCTCACACCTCTAACGGTTTGACCATTATCTTTTGACGGAATTGTTTTGATTTTGTCTAAACTGTAATTGCTGATTTCATCAACATCATAAATTTCCCTACCAATATAATGTTCAATGCATCTTTTAAGCATCATTGCCCACTCCAAGTATTCAATTCCAAGGCGTGTACTTCCAATGCATTTTTTCTTTCTGTCCCAGCGAACATGCTTCCATAACTGTATTGCATCATTACTGCCAAGTAAAGGTTTTAAATTTCTGCAAATGAATCGATATGATTTGAATAAGAAATCCTCATCAATATTTAAAATCTTAAAAATTTCATTCATATCTAATTTATTTAAATGCAACTTCCAGTTGTAATCGTTGCCTTTTACAGTTATAAGCCTCATATTTGATCTACCATAGGGAGAGTACACTTGAATTGCAATTAACAAATCAATTAGTTTATTTGATGATTCAGGCACTTGTTTGAATCTTTTATTTATAAGCAAATCCAACTGGTAAATTTGATATGATGAATAATAAGTGTATACGTTATATTCCTCTCTTTTTTTATCATAATATTCAATAAATGGTTTGAAGTTTTCTTCGTTGGGTAAAAATACTTTATTATGATTATGTGAAACTTCTAGAAAAGAAACAATATCGCTTGCAGGATGTGCATATTGGTCTAAATCTTTTTGATAGCTTAATTTTATTCTAAACATTGGATAAAATAAGTTATTCTTTTCTAAATCCTCCAATATTTGTTTGTTGATAATAATTCCTCTTTTTTCACAAAATTTAATAAATTTATCCATTTTTAAAGGTAAATTCTGTAGATACAGTTGCTCATCAAAATAGTATTTCAACAATTCCCGATTCATATTGATATTTATGTTTAAACTTATTTTATTTATTTGGATAGTTTTGATGGAACTGTCAATGTAACTATTGGCATTTTCATAAATAAAACATGCGGAAGTATGACCTGCCAAAAATAATAATCCGAACCTCCAACTCAATCTACCATTTACTACAAAAAACAACTTATAATTTAACTACTTTTTAACTCAACTATAACAATAATTTAATCACTAATTAATTTAAATATAGCACAAACATGAATAATCATATTGCCCTAACTACATGTACATTAAAAATAAAAAAGTTGAAACTTCAGTTAAAAGTTTCATGATTTTATGTATTTTTTAAGCTCTTCAGCCTTGTCGGTTTTCTCCCATGGAAGACCTTCAATACCAAAATGTCCATATTTGGCAGTGTTTTTATAAATAGGATGTCTCAAATCAAGAGTTTCAATGATTCCGTCCGGAGTTAACCTGAAATTCTCACGAACAATCTCATCAAATGATTTATTTGCCCTACCAGTTCCGAATGTGTCAACCATCACGGATGTTGGCTCGGCCACACCAATTGCATAAGATAGTTGAATTTCACATTTTTCGGCAAGTCCGCTTGCTACAATGTTTTTGGCGATGTATCTTGCCATGTAACATGCGCTCCTGTCCACTTTGGTGCAGTCCTTACCTGAAAATGCTCCCCCACCATGCCTTGCATATCCACCATAAGTATCCACGATGATTTTGCGACCGGTTAAACCAGCGTCTCCGTGCGGACCTCCAATTTCAAACTTGCCGGTTGGATTGATATGCTCTTTGGTGTTTACAGTCATTAATTCCTGCGGAATTACAGCCTTGAAGAGTTTTTCACGGATATCTGCTTTTAATTGTTCCTGATTTTCACTCATTGACTCGTCATGCTGGGTTGAGAGAACCACTGCATCAAGAGAGATTACATTTCCATCTTTATCATAGTTTACGGAGACCTGTGCCTTACCGTCAGGTCTTAAGTATGGAATTTCGCCTGTTTCTCTAAGTTCAGTTAACTTGTTTGTAAGTTTACGTGCCAAATCTATTGGAAACGGCATCAGTGAATCTGTTTCATTGGTTGCATAGCCGAACATCATTCCCTGGTCTCCCGCACCGGTTTCACCTTCACGTGCAACACCCTGATTGATGTCTTGAGATTGTGCATGAAGTTTGCTTATTACCTCACAGTTGTGACCGTCAAACTTCAAATCAGGATTGTCATAACCGATTTCGATGATAGTGTCCCTTACTAGTTTTTCAATGTCTGCTCGGGTAATTTTTGCATCTGAGGTTACTTCACCGAACACCATACAGAAATCTGTTGTTACGCATGTTTCACAAGCAACATGTGAGTTTGGATCTTGAGCCATATATGCATCAAGAATCGCATCTGAGATGATATCTGCAACCTTATCGGGGTGTCCCTGTGTTACTGACTCTGATGTGAAAGTTCTATATATTTCACTCATTGTTTCACCTATGTTCCTTCCTGCCAGTTGGCTAAATATGCTTTTTGTTTGTCTGTTAAAGAGTCTATTTCTATTCCCATCGCATCGAGTTTCATGCCTGCCACAGTGTAGTCGATTTCATCAGGTGCCTTGGTAACTCCAATTGGCAGGTCATTTTCAAGGATGTGTTTAGCGGATAATGCCTGTACAGCAAAACTCATGTCCATGATTTCTGCAGGATGTCCCTGACCTCTTGCAGCAGATAAGTTAACTAAACGGCCGTCAGCTAACAGGTAGATTTTACGTCCGTCCTTTGTGGTGAACTCTTCAATACTTTCTCTAACTTCTTTAACTTCAGTTGAAATTGCTTCAAGGTCTTGTCTGTTGATTTCAACGTTGAAGTGTCCAGAGTTTGCAAGCATACAACCATCTTTCATGTATTTAAAGTCATCACCGCAGATAATGTCAGCATTACCGGTTACTGTAATGATTAAGTCTGCCTGTTTTACAGCTTCTCTAATGGTCATTACTCTGTATCCATCCATTCTAGCTTCCAAAGCTCTGATTGGGTCAACTTCCGTAACTATTACATCTGCTCCGAGACCTGCTGCTCTAAGAGCAAGTCCTCTTCCACACCATCCATATCCACATACAACAACGGTTTTTCCTGCAATAACCATGTTGGTTGTTCCCATGATTGCATCGAAACTGGACTGTCCGGTACCGTATCTGTTGTCGAATAAATATTTGGTGTATGCGTCATTAACGGCAATTACTGGAAATTTCAATGCACCGTCAGCATGCATTGCCTGAAGTCTGTGCACACCAGTTGTGGTTTCTTCACATGCCCCTTTGATATGTTTTAGAAGGTCTGTTCTTTCATTGTGGAGAACCATAATCATGTCTGCTCCGTCATCGATGATGATGTCTGGTTTGTGGTCAAGTACCATGTTGATTGTCTGGTAGTATTCTTCATCGTCCTGTTCTCTCCAGCCGTAAACGTTTAGACCCAAATCAGCTGCCCCTGCAACTGCATCGTCATGTGTTGAAAGAGGATTACAGCCAGTCATTGCGACTTCTGCACCACCTGCCATCAATGTCAAACCTAAATTGATTGTTTTAGGTTCTAAATGCAGGCATGATCCTATTGTCATTCCGTAAAAAGGCTAAGTTT
>SUTL01000061.1 GCA_015062925.1 Methanobrevibacter thaueri | reverse complement strand
AAAAAACGTTCTTCTTTACTGTCTGAGAATAATGGTTCGTATTCAGGGTGTTCTTTACGTTTCACTTCTAATTCTTCCAGTATTGCATTTTTTTGTGCAACTGAAAATGTTCCCACTCCTAAACTTTTTGTATCACCGTATTTTTCAAAGTGGTTGAATATTTCTTCAACAACATCTTTTGCTTCAAGAGGGTTTTTAGATGATGCTCCTCTTAAATATTGGGTGTTTGGATTATAATGGAATTTTAATCCTAATTCCGGATCTGAATGTGAAGGGGATGGGTAGACTAATAAATCATCATCATAGAATTCTCTGTTGGATACTGTGATTAGGGATTCGTGGCGTGATCTGTAGTGCCATTTAAGCATTTTAACAGGAAATGATAGTTTACATAAATGCAGGATACTTTCCATGTCTGTTGAGGTTGCTTCTTCTTCATCACTGTCTGCATCTGACATTTGGTCGAAAAATGATGTTGGTGGTAGTTGTTGTGTATCTCCCATTACAACTGCAGTTTTACCTCTCATAAATGCTCCCAGTGCATCTTCTGGTTTTACTTGACTTGCTTCGTCGAATATAACTACGTCAAATTGTAATTCTTCATTTGTAGGGTCAAGGTATTGTGCAATTGATAATGGTGACATCATGAAACATGGTTTGATTTGTTTTATCATTCCACCTGCTTTTTCCAGTAATTTCCTAACTGGCATGTGTCCACTTTTTCTTGTGAATTCCCCTGCAAGGATTTTAGCTTGAGGGTTTTCTGTTCCACCGAAGATTTTTGGAATGTTACTGTTTAGTTTATGGTAGATTCTTTTACGGTTTAGTGTTAGAATTTGTTTATCTAATTCTTTAAATTCACGTATACGGTTTTCATGTAATTCACCTACAAATGAGGCTAATTCATGATTTTCAATGAATAATATATTTAATAAGGAATCTGCAAAGTTTCCTTCAACTAATGCTGGAATATCATCTTTTTTAATATTTCTTTTTTCTATTGAATCAACAAATAAACGTGCGTTTGATGTTTTAAGTGAATTTTTAGTGTTAAGGTATTGTGACCATAAATGAAGACTTGATAATTGTCCTCTCCAATTATATAACTGGTCTTTCCATGCGTCAAATGACACATCTCCGGTTTCTCTTTTAAAGATTAATTTGCTTCTTGGATTTAATTTATCTTTAAGTTTTGATAATACTTTAATGAATTCTTCACCGGAATTTATATAATCAGCTAAATCACGTTCAGGATTGAATTCAAATAAATCTTTACTCATTAAATCAATTGTGTTCTGGGAAAATGTTCCCTGATTAACTAGTGTTGTGAATTCACTCATCCAACGTGCTATAGCTTTTAAATCATTAGGATTTGCATTTAAATGCCAGTAAGCACCATAATATTTATGTCCTAACTGATCATTTGCCTGCAGTACTTTTCTGATTTTAATTACTGCTTTTGCTTTTTGCAAGTCTATTATAATATCATCAATACTTCCATTAACTGGTACAGCATAATATCTTTCAACAAGTTCAATGTGTTGTTTATTGTTAAAGAAACGGAATTTTTTAGTGGATAAGTGTTGTAATTCATAGATTAATCTGTCAATATCTACCTGGAAAATATTTTTGTTAAATCTGGTTAAATCTCTTGCATGTCTTTGATATTTTTCAAGTTCACGGATTAATCTGTAAGCATCATCATTATTACCTTCCCATGCACCTGATTTAAGAATACTTGCATCAATTAATTCTGCATTTTGAGATTTTATAATTTGAAATGCAGATAGGGAGTTTTCAAATTCATTTAATGTATCTGGTTGTTTTATTCCATAAATATCATATACTCTGCCTCTTTCAACTAGGAAATTATCCAGTGCATGTAATGTGTCATTGATGAGCATTTCAATTTCCCTTAAATCGGCTGGAAGCAGGCTTTTAGGTGAGCATTTACTCCATGGATTTTCTTTTGAAATGGTTTGATATAATTCTGCTAAGTTTGCAAGTGCGATTTTCATATCATCCAGGTCTTTTAATGTTACTGTTTCTGGATTTTCAAATCTGACCAGTGGCATTAATGTGTCTTTTCTTGCAAAATGATCATCTGCGGATTCTTTTAAACCGTATAATTGGAATGGAGATAAGTTTACTGCAAATGCTGGTTTGTGGATGATTTGTGAGTAGTCATCTAGTTGGTGGCGTAGTGTTTCTAGTTTGCGTATTGTCTGGTCTATGTTTAATGGGTCTTGTGCTCTGACATTTGTGGCTTTTTGCAGGTCTTTTAGGAATTTTTTACGTCTGGTTTTATGTGAATGTAATTCTAATATGAATTTACCTAATCCTACTGATGTTAATCTGTCTTTTACAACATCTAGTGCTGCCATTTTTTCTGATACGAATAGTACTGATTTACCTTCTGCCAGTAGTTCTGCTATTAGGTTTACGATTGTTTGGGATTTCCCTGTTCCTGGCGGTCCTTCAACTACAAGGTTACGTCCTGCTTTAACATCCTGAATAGCTGCGATTTGAGAGGAATCTGCATCAAGAACCTGGTACATGTTTTGGTATTCTAGTTGTGAGTCTATATCTTCTTCTTTAAATGATTCCTGGTCGTTTTTTGCAGGGTTGAATATTGCTTGTATTAATTCGTTTTTTGTTAAATCAACGTTGTCTTCCCATGCTTCTGGGTTGAGGTCATTGTACATTACGAATTTGGTGAAGCTGAAAAATCCTAATGCTACATTATTGTTTACTTTCCATCCATCCATTCTGGATACTGCGCGTTTTACACTGGCTATGTAGTGGTCTATGACTTCCCCGTATTTTTTAAATTCAAAGTCTGGGAGTTCTATTCCTCCTTCGAGGAGTTTTGCTTTTAGTGATATGTTTGTTTGTATGTCTTCTCCTGTCCATTCGAGGTTGAATGATTCTCCTACTTTTTTCCTTTCCATTGATACTGGTATTAGTACTAGGGGTGCGTTGTTTTTTTGTTTTGGTTTGGATTTGTCTTTCCATTCTAGGAATCCTACGGCTAGATATAGGATGTTGTATCCTTGTTCTTGGAGCATTGTTTTTGCTTGGTTGTTGATGTAGTATAGTCTTTTTTGAAGTTCTTTTGGTGTTAGTTCTGTTGCTAGTTTTTTATCTCCTTCTGAGAATTTTGAAAAGTCAAATGGTATGTGGTCCCATACTGAGGATTTATCTTCTTTTTTATCTTTTTTATTAGCTACAAAGTACATTTTGTTTTCTTGCAGGACTAATGTTTGATAAAGATTTATAGGAGATTGATTGACTATTGTAATTGTTTTTGCTCTTGATTTGAAATTAAGAAGTTGGTTTCTTAATGTTAAGTCTAGTAGCTCCTTACGTAGATTCTTAAATTCCTTTTCAATTATATTTGTTGATTTGTTTAACATGATGACCCTTTAAAGTGTGAGAAAAAATTCAAAATACATTATTTAAATTTAATATTATTAATTAATAAAGTTTTCTAAAAGTTAATATTTTAATTATATTTTGTTTTGTATGGTTAAATTTTATTTGTTTTATGTTGTTTGTGTTTTAAATGGTGTGAGGGTGTGTTTTTATGGGTTGTTTTTTCTTAGAGGTGTGTTGGTTTTTGGAGTTTTTGTGTTGCGATTTGTGATGCGAAGTTTCCGGATTCTTTTATGGTTTTTGATTGTAGTTTTTGTGTGATGTATGCTGCCATGTATGTGTCTCCGCATCCTGTTGTGTCTATGATGTGGTTGCATTTTACTGGTTTGATTTTTGTTTCGGTGTTTGTTATTATTCTTGATCCTTGACTTCCATTAGTTATAACCATTTCATCTATATCATGGTCTGTTCCTATGATATTTTTTTCAGCTTCATCTAAAAATATTGTATTTACGTTTGATAAAATATGGGTTAATTCATCAAAGTTATCTAATTTTATAGTGTAGTTTTCATTTACTTTAATGTCAGGTACTCTCAGCAAACCCTGAATTGATAAAAATATAGGAACATCAAATGATTTTAAATATTCAAATGTTTCAAGAGGAAAATCATATCTGTTTAAAGGATTTAAAACAAAAGCATCAACATCAGAAGGCATAATATCCTCCAAATCACTTTTTAAAATAGGAATATTAGCAAAATTACTTAATTGCTTTCTTATATCACGATTATTCCTATCAGGATAATGATTTATAAAAAAATGAGTATCTTCTTTTTTAATCACATGTATTTTATCCTTATCGGGAAAATCATCTGTTAATGATTCATCAGAGGCATTTACAATTAAAAGATAGTCAGGGTAGAATTTTTCAAATACAAATGACTGATAATAATTAGCTCCACCGACCTTTTCGGTTTTATCATCTTCAATTATTATCAAATCTTTTGTAACCGGACCAATAATTACGAGTGTCATATTAAATTAAAAAATTATTTTTTGGAGGAATTTTATTTAAATTCCTCTATCTTGCATTCTGTCAGCTTCTGTTAATGTTGACATGTCAATACCTTTCATTGCCTGACCTAATCCTTTGGATACTTCAGCCAATACTTCAGGTTTGTCATAATTAGCAGTTGCTTCCACTATTGCTTTTGCAAATTCTTCAGGATTGTTTGATTTGAAGATTCCTGAACCTACAAATATTCCATCTGAACCTAACTGCATCATAAGGGATGCGTCTGCAGGGGTTGCTATTCCTCCTGCTGCAAAATTAACTACTGGTAATTTACCAATTTCTGCAGTTTGTTTTACAAGTTCGATTGGAGCTTCTATGTTTCTTGCATATTTCCAAAGTTCTTCTTCTTCCATTCCTTGGATTGTTCTAATTTCGCCCATCACCATTCTCATATGTCTTACTGCTTCTACAATATTACCTGTTCCTGGTTCTCCTTTGGTACGAATCATTGCAGCTCCTTCATCTATTCTTCTTAGAGCTTCTCCAAGGTTACGTGCTCCACATACAAATGGTATTGTGAATTCTTTTTTGTTAATGTGATACTGTTCATCGGCAGGTGTGAGTACTTCACTTTCATCAATCATATCTACTCCGAGGGTTTCTAGGATTTGTGCTTCTGCAATGTGGCCTATTCTTGCTTTTGCCATTACTGGAATGGATACTGCATCAACTACTTCTTCGACGATAGTTGGATCGGCCATTCTAGCTACTCCACCGGCAGCTCTGATATCTGCTGGTACTTTTTCAAGTGCCATTACTGCTACTGCTCCTGCTTCTTCTGCTATTTTTGCTTGTTCTGCGTTTACAACGTCCATGATTACTCCGCCTTTTGTCATTTTTGCGAAGCCTTGTTTTAGTACGTTAGTTCCTTTTTCTACCATGTAATTTCTCCATTTTTATGACATATATTTTAAAAAAAAAAATATATAACAATTGATATATATTTCATAGAATATAAACCCTATCAGTCAAACTCAATAGTAATATCCACAACATGAAACCTCAAAGAAAAATCATAAATCTCCTTTTTAATCACACCAACATCCATATCAAAATCAACATCAACCTTTAAACTCATAACAGAATCAATACCATCTAAAGACCAAATATGAAAATCATCAATAGCATTAACACCCTTAATAGCTAAAATACCTTCCTTAAACTCATCAACATCAAAATGATCAGGAGTTTTTTGAAGCAGCACCTGAACAGCTTTAATCAAATTCCTACCTAAATTAAAGATCAACCAAACTGCAATACCAATAGAAACAAAAGGATCCAAATAAGGAGCACCATCCCAAAACATTAAAACAACACTTAAAACCAGAATAGCAACCCATTCAAAAATATCACCTAACTGATGGAAAAAAATTGCTTTTTCATTAAATGTTTCACCCCTGTGAAGTTTATAAACAGAAACTGATTTAAATACTAATCCTATAAGTGCAACAACAAGCATACCCTCAGCATCAACACCTTCAGGATTGAAAATTCTAGGAATAGCCTCCTGAAGAATAATAAACGCCATAAAAATAACAAAAACAGATATGATTACAGCACCTAAAATAGAAAACCTCTGATAACCATAAGAATAATTATCTGATGATTCCTTTTGAGATATTTTCTCCAAAACCCATGCAATACCAATCGAAATAGTATCAGATAAATCATGAATACAGTCAGCGAGAATAGCCATACTATTAGTAGCTAATCCCCCAACAATAACAATAATGTTAAATAATAAATTCATAAAAAATACAAAAGCTAAATTTTCACCCGCCTTTTTGTGGTGGTGATGCGTATCTATTCTCATATCTTTATAATATATTTGATTAAACATTAAAATCTATTGGTTAAAAAAAATAAACTTTAAATACTAACATTAATAAACTAATAATGATAGAAAAAACTTATAGAAAATCCTGGACTTAATATGAGTCCGGGTGGTTTTTAATATAAATATTAGTTAGTGATTTAAAATGGCAATGATTGGAACAACAATATTTTCACATATTCTTCCAGTGTTTATCGGATTTTTCGGATTGGTATTGATAATATCCGGATCTCTTGAAGATAGTAATGTTAAATTATCTTTAGGAGTTGTTTTATTTGTTACAGCATGTGCATTCCCATATGTTGTTTTAAGCATGTTAGTATAGGAGTTTAACTTCACCTGAATGAAGGCTAGTTCCTATTAATACTTTTTTTATTCCTATTTTTTCCAATTCTTCGAGGGATTGTTTATTTAATCCTCCGGCAATTATAAGTTTGTCTTTTAGTTGGTCGAATTCATCCAAGAGTTTTTTATTATATCCTTTTTCTGTACCTACACCTGTGATGTCCAGTAGGATGATTTCATTTGGATTTAGCTTAATTAATTCTTCTTTAAATTCTGTTAGGTTCATGTTAAGGTTTTTTGCAAGTAATTCATTGTTTTTTGTATCTACACTTACCACAATTCTTTCTTTAGGATATTTTTCAAATATTTTTTCCATTTCTTCTATGCTTTCAAGGGTTTCTGTTGGGATGATTATTTTATATGCATAGTCTAGGAAGAATTCAAATGATTTGAGGTTTTTCACTCCTCCGTCGAAGATTACTGGCAGTATTGTGTTTACCATTTTGATGTCGTTGATGTTGTGTCCGTTGGATTCTATTAAATCTAGGTCTGCAATGTAGATTTCTTTTGCGCCGTTGAGTTTTAATCCTTGTGCTATTTCTACTGGGTTGGATGATTGTGCGAATATTGTTTTTAGTGGTTGGTAGGTGTCTCTCATACCGGATTTGCCACTTACGGCTTGGTGTTGTTTTAAATCTATAACTGGTATTTTTGTTATCATATTATTATTGTATGTTTAAAAGTAGTATTAAAAACTTAAGGAGGTGAGAGAAACTTTTGTGTGTTTTTTTTGGTTTCTCTCGGTATAAAAATAATGATCAATTTTAGTTAATAACTTCGTTATGAACCTTATTATTAGGTTTCTTTACATACTATATAAATGTTACTATATTTTAGAAAAATTAAAGTATACTTGAATATATAATTTTTAAAATAAAAACACAAAAAATAAACAAAAAATAAAAAACAATAAAAAAACATCAACAAAAAATCAAAACAAATAAAAAATAATAAAACCCAAAATTTAAACACACCTAAAAAACATGAAAAATAATAAAATAAAATTGAAAAAAAAAGTTTGAAGTAAAAAAAAGAGGGAATTTGAAAGATAGTATTATGCGTGTTTATCCTAATATTGCTAAGCTATTGAATATTACTTCAAACCTATACTAAAATATGATTTCATAATATAAATACTTTTTTATAAAAAAGTAATACTTAACATAATATAAAATATAAAAAAAGTAATACTAAAAAAACAAAAAAAAATAACTAAACCCGATAAAACTCATCAATATAAGAATCAAACTTCAAATAAGCCTCATCAATAACCTCAACAATCAACTCCTTGGAAATATCAGACAACTCATCGAAAAAAACCCCAACATCAACATCAACATCCAACTGAGAATCCTCATAAGACAAAACAATATCCAAATCCAAATCCTCAATCTCCTTAGCAGGTAAAACCCTAGAAACCTCAGCCTCTAAAATCTCACCAAAATCATCAGAAATAGTAGCCAAATCATCCTCAGTTAAAACTTTCAATTTAGACATAAAAAACACAAAAAAATAATATAAAAAAGGTTAAGAGTCCCTATTGACCCATACCTTGCATAGCAGTTTGAATAGTGGACTGCATCTCTTCAAGTTTTTTCATAACTCTTTCTTCCTGACGAGCCATAGTCTGTTTTCTTAACTCAAGAGTTTCTAATTTATCTTCCATATCAGCTAAAGCATCCTTATAATCAACTTTAATAAGTAAAGTACCAGCTTGTTTAAATACTTCAGTTGACTCATCAGTTTTTTTAAGTTCTTCTAAAGCTTTCTCAGTTTCCTGAACCTGCACTTCAACATTTTGAATTTGCATAGTTACAGCCTGAGCTTGTTGTTGTAATTGTTGAAACTGATTTAATTGTTCTTGAATATTTTCCGGAATCTCCATAAATATCACCTTATTATTTTATTTTATTTAATTGTTAAATTATTAATTTCCAATGCTAATTTAATCCACTTAATTGCTGAGTTAACAGATGCTCTAAAAGAAGTTGAATCCTGAGCATCAATATTAATCAAAATACTAGAACCCTCTACCCTAATATCCATAGAAGATCTGAAATCAGGAGCAGTTTCAAATTCTAAAATAATAGCATCATAAACAATCCTTGCCTGATTACTATTTTCAAAATCCACAACTATATTACTCTTAACAGATTCAAGAGGACTTTCATCAATCATTTACAACCTCTAAAATCTTTTTAACATTAATCTGGAAATTAAGCCTGTCTCCAAATTTATTCACAAAATAAATTCTAGCTGATGAATCAGGACTTTTAGAAATTAAAATATAATTATCCTCAGCACTATCTACTAAATCTAAATCTAAAATATCACTTAAAATATCAAGTTCTTCAACTTCACATACCATTTTTAATTTAGAAGGAGCTATATTAGTTTTTTCATTATCCAATGTTACTCCAATAAGTATTGTAAGTAATAATTCACCTTTATTTGAATAAAAAGAAATTCTACTAGGATTTCCTTTAAGTTCATTAACAACAGCTATATTACATTCTTCAACTTCAAGAGCTTTTAACAATAACTCACGCATATTCATTTTTCCCCGGTTAACTGAAGTGGAACCGGTTGAGCGAGCTAAATGCTTGCAAAACTTTCTTGTTTTCTGTGAAGGCTTTCTTGAAGTAGAAATTAACATTTAAATCAAAAATAGTGAAAAATTTAGTAAAAAGCAAAAGAAAAAGGTAATTATCTTGCTTTTATAATTCTAGTAATCTCTGGAACATTTTTAAATAAAATCCTATATCTGCATTTAGGACATTTATTTTCCATGTAGCTTTTATGATCTACTTCTGCTCCACAACGTGGACATCTATACAAGGATTATTCCTCCATTTTAATATCTCTTATACTGCGTGCTGCAGATTTAGCCATAGGAGTTTCAGGAACATATGCTCCTCCAGTGAATACTGCACCACATTTTCTGCATTTCCAAATTCCAGCAGCTTGTCTTTTTACGTATGGTCTATCACATTTAGGACAAACATGATTTTTTTTCATGTTTTCTTCAATGATTTTAACAGATCTTTTTGCTTTTCTTCCGTATCTTGCACCGAACCTTCCTGTAATACCCACTTTTTTAGTTCTTGCCATTTTATTTTCTCTCCATAATCATAATTAAAAATAACAGATTATTATAAAATAATCATAAAATAATCTAATATAATAATATTATATTAACTAATATTTAAATGTTTGCTTAAAACAAGGTATTTTTAATGAAAAAAAAATTATTAAGATGAGAATAAAAAAAATCTCATCTAATCAAGAGTAGGGTAATTAGGACTTTCATTAGTGATTAATAAATCATGAGGATGAGATTCCTTAATACCACTACTAGTAATTCTAACAAAATTAGCCTTTTGCTGCATTGCTTTAATATCTTCAGCACCACAATAACCCATAGAAGATTTTAAACCCCCTACTAATTGGAATAAGATCTCAGCCACAGTTCCTTTATATGGTACTGCCCCTTCAATTCCTTCAGGAACATATTTAGTATGATTCATTTTACTTTTTTGGCCTTGGAAATACCTGTCAGCACCACCATCAAACTCACTGGTCATAGCACCCATAGAACCCATTCCACGATATTTCTTATACTGTTTACCATTCATAATAACAATATCACCTGGAGCTTCATAAGAAGCTGCAAGTAAATTACCAAGCATAACAGCATCTGCACCAGCACCAATAGCTTTAGCAACATCACCGGAATATCTGATACCACCATCAGCAATAACAGGAGTACCAGAATCAGCAGCAACATCAGCAACATCAGAAATAGCAGTTAACTGAGGCACACCAACACCAGCAACAATACGGGTAGTACACATGGAACCCGGACCAATACCTACCTTAAGAGCATCAACACCCATGGAAATTAAATCCTCAGCAGCTTCAGCAGTAGCAATATTACCAACACATAACTCAGCATCAATATTATCCTTAATGGTTTCAGTGAACTTAACCACATTCATATTATGAGCATGAGCACAGTCAATAGAAATAATATCCGCACCAGCATCATCAAGTGCCATAGCCCTATCCAGATCAAAAGGACCGCATGCAGCAGCAACAAGAAAATCACCATTCTCATCACGGGCAGCATTAGGATATTGAGACTGATTTAAAATATCCTTAATAGTGATAATACCCACCAATTTACCATCCCGAACAACAGGTAATCTTTCAACCTTATTCTCATAAGCAATATTCAAAGCCTCTTCAGCAGAAACACCTTCATCAACAGTCACAACATCAGAAGTCATGATGTCCTTAACAGTAATATCAGATTCTGAATTTAAAATCGGCCTAATATCTCTTTTAGATATAATTCCAATAATTTCATCATTATCAACAACAGGAAGACCACTAATAGATTCATCATGCATTTTAGTTTGAACTTCAGCAATAGTTGAATCCTGAGTAATAGTTACAACATCCCTGATAGTTAAATCTTCAGCAGCTTTAACCTTTTTAACTTCCTCAACCTGTCTTTCAAGAGTGATGTTTCTGTGAATTACACCAACACCACCTTCCTGTGCCATAGCTATAGCAAGATCTGCTTCAGTAACAGTATCCATAGCAGCACTTAAAACCGGAATATTTAATTTAATTCCTTTACCCAAGTTAATTTTAGTATCAATGTCTTTTGGTTCAACATAACTTGCATTAGGAGTTAAAAGAAAATCATCAAAAGTGAAAGACATCCTAGCTTCTTGTACTTTTTTCGAAAATGACATAGTAAAAAACACCTTTTTTATCTTTTATTAAAATGAATTTATTAACTCTTTAAGTTCAGCTACTGCAGTATGATGTATTTTACCAGTATTCCTATCACCACCAACACAAGCAGCACCCCTGATACCAACAACATCACAACCAATATCATATAATGGTTTTAACTGGTCTTTTTTAACTGAACCTGCAAGAGCAGTTAATAAATCATAACTATGAGCCTCTTTAACAAATTCTTCCAATTTATCCAAATCCAAATAATCAAATAATGTATGACCATCTTTAACAGCAGTGTCAAGCATTGCAAGATCACAACCAGCATCACGAGCAACCTTAGGAATATCCATAGGATCAACCGCACCTACACGATGAGCATCAGCATAACCCGCAGCAACAATAATAGTATCTTTGCTAATATCTTTCACAGTCTTAACAACACCTTCCATGACTTCAACTGCTTCATCATGGTCTTTAGTTCCATATAATCCAACTTTAATATAATCCGCACCTGAAACATGCGCACCCATTGCAGCAAGTGAAACAGTGCCTGGTTTATAAGGCACATCACCTAAAGTAGCACTAACAAGCTTATCTTCAGGAGTTAATTCTCTAATTTCCTTAATAACCCATGGAAAATTAGCACCTAATGATCCTTCCTTAGGATTTTTCACATCAACAATATCTGCTCCACCTTTAATAGATTCAAGAGCTTCTTCACGATTTATAGGACTTATTAATAGAAGCATGTATTTCCTCCGTATAATATAATTATAATATTATAATATTACTTCATCATCACATATAATATTATTGATTAAAAAATAAACACCCAAAATCAACAACAACACATAGATAATACAATTACAATATCATCAAAACAAAGAAAACAAACAAAATAATTAAAAAAACGATTAATAAAACAAACATTAAAACACAAAAATACCAATTTAATAAAATACAAAACACAAAATAAAAAAAAGAAAAAAGAGGAAAAAATAATCCTCCTTTTTATTTAAGCAATTTTAATTTTTTTGGTTAGAATGTCTTGTCCGTAAACAAAATTAGCAACAACTTTTTTACCTTTCTTGAATTTTTTAAGTGATTTTTTCTTAACTTTAAGTGTTGCAACACCTTTACTGTTGGTTTTAGCAGATGCTACTTTTTTACCTTTAAGTTTAAGAACAACAGTTTTCTTACTTAAGTATTTACCATCAACTTTAGCTAAAGTTACTTTAACTTTATTAACTTTTTTGGATTTTTTAAGTTTTTTCAAGCTTGATTTGATGATATTCAAGATTTCTACGTTGTTGGTAACGTTTTTGTCTTTGTAACTTGCAGTTATTGTGTATTTACCGACTTTAATTGCACTGTTTAATGTTACTGTTGCAATACCTTTAACTGTCTTAGCAG
>SUTL01000060.1 GCA_015062925.1 Methanobrevibacter thaueri | reverse complement strand
TTTGTTCTAATCTTACAAGTCTTGTAACATAACCTGCAATTTTATTTCTTAAATGTTTAGTACTTACAGTTGAGTATTCTTGTACTAATTTTTTATTTTCTTCAAAATCAGTAGTGAAAACACCATTGTGAGTTTCAATTAATTCTTTTGCTAAACGTTTAACAAATGAAGTTCTAATATTGCCCATTAACATTCCTCCTTAAAATTTTTTCCTGCTCATTTTTACTTAAAATAGTTAGCATATTTACAATTTGATCAACAATATCAACATCAAGATTGTTTCTCTCAGCCGCTTCTTTGATTTTCTTATGAACTGCCTCTTCTCTTTTTTCATCATAAATTGGCATTCCAAGATAATCTTTAGAAAGTACAATATCCCTTGCAAGAGAAGTTCTCTGAGAAATTAAATCAAACAATTGATTATCAATTTCATCAATACGAATTCGAGATTCCATGAGAAGTATTTCCGCTTCTTCTTTATTATTAAAAGATTTTAAACCATCATCACTTTTCAAAAAATCACCATATTGATAATAATATAATTTATAAAAATCATAGTATATAAATTATATGCCTAGTTTTTAAAGTAATGAATTAAATTTCAACAATGACTTCATCATTGAAAGAGATTTACCAATACTTCCCTTTGCAATTTTACCATGAGGAGTAATTACCTCACAGGTAACTGCAGGAATATGTTTTAAATTAACAACATCCTCCAAAGCACCAGGATATTCTTTTCCCGCAGTTTTATAAATTAAAACATGAACATTACTTTTTTTAGAAATAAATTTAGCCATAACTGCACTTTTAGCAGTTGGATTGTAAGTTCCCATAGCTATATTTTTACCAGGATTTCCTCCAGGCCTTGTGCAATGAAAATCACCATAAGCATCACATTTAAACTTAGTAATTAATTTAACAACTTTATATGAAATAGTGCCTTTAACATTAGCTTTCTGATTTAAATGAACACCATGATAATCTCTAACATTACTTGCAGTTCCTTTAGGATTTATAAATGGCATTATATAAACCGTACCTGATATCGGATGAGAAGTTAAATATTTAATAAGTTTCATAGCTGCAATCTGTGAAGATAATTCATTACCATGAACTCCAGCAGTAATATATACTTTTTTACCTTTACCTCCTTTAAATACAACTAAAGGAGTTCCTTTTTTAGCTGCTTTAACCACTTTTTTAACCAAAGAGGATTTTGGAATATGTGATTTGATTTTTTTATTTCTTTTAACATTAGCTCCTGATTTCCATTTATAAATTTTAATTTTATAATAATTATTGATTTTAACAGTATTTGATCCTGAAGCATTATCACATGAATATTTAACAGTGTATGATCCGGAATTTAAATTTAAATTAATACTTGCAATACCATCAGAATCAGAATAGGAAGTATAATTTTTCCCATCCACACTAAACAGAACAGATTTATTGATTAATATTTTATTTTCAGAGTCTAAAACTTTAACTGAAAATGTTATTTGCTTACCATAAGTTGATTTTATATCTTTACCTTCAAGTTTTTGAGCTTGAGAATCTAAATTGTTGATTTGAGAAGTATTATCCAATGTTTTAACATCAGTAACATTATTATCTATATTTAGAATATTAGTATCATTAGTTTGTGTTGAATTATCTGTTGCTGATGCACAACCAACCATTATGAAAAATACAATAATTAATGTTAATAAATATATTTTTCTCATAATAAACAGCACCCCTCATTATCTACTTGAGTTTTAATAACATTTCCTTCATATTTCATCCATAAATCATGAACTTTATCTATGGATTCATCATTTACAATAGCGAAAAATGCTGAACCTGTTCCTGATAAACCTGATGCTAAAGCACCTGCTGATAAAGCATCAATAGCTATTGAAGAATTAAAATCTAATGCTGCAGAATAAATTAATCCATTTAAATTAATGGCTTTTAAATAATTTTTATTTGATGCGAAATCATATGCAGTTTCAACTAATGGTGCTAGAACTTTCATACGCCCAACATCAGATTCACCTGATTGTGAGTGATAATCTGGCATGTAAATCAATATATCATAATCTTGCATTTTTTCTTTAATAATGAATTTCCTGTTTTTATTATCTGTTACAACAACACCTCCAAAGTATGATGCTGTTGCATCATCAAATGAACCAGTAATTGTAACTCCAGCTTCAAGTGAAGCATCAATTGCCAGGTTAATCACTTCCAAGTCAGTTAATGGTGTTAGGTTAAATTCTTCACTAACTATTTCGGATGTGACTTTAACAATAGCATTTGAAGAAGCACTGCTGCTTGATAATCCTGATGCCATTGGCAATTCTGATTTTGTTTTCAATGTAATTCCAAATTCATCACTATCAATATTATAATGATTGAAGACTTTTTTAACACATAAATCCATTAATTTAGTGTCTGCTCCCACATCATTAAAGCATTTAATTGAGTTTGGGATTGTTTTAGCTTCACATTTAATATCTAATCCAATTCCAAATGCTGAACCGAATCCTGTTGCTATTGCATTAATAATTGTTGCGGAACCTGGTGATCTTACTTGTTTTTTCATTGTTTAACCTCATCATATGGAATGTCAACTATTGAAAAGTCAAAAGCTCTTTTTCTTGCGTTTCTGGAGCATATTAATCTTAAGTTTTCATCGTGTAAAATTGTATCTATTGCATTGGCTATTGAGGATATGCTGTTTGGATTTATAAGTAATCCCACATCATCAGAGATGATTTCTGTGATTCCGCCAACATTACTTCCTATGACTGGTTTGCCACAGGCAAGGGCTTCGATTAATACTAAACCAAAACTTTCTGTAAAAGAGGGAAGGATTAAAACATCACAGTTTGGAATGATTTTTTCAACATCATTTCTTGAACCTGTGAATATTACATCCGGAATGTTTTCTTCTTCAACTTTTTTGTTGAGTTTTTTAAATAATGGTCCATCACCAACTATGACAAGATAATAATCACTGGCTGATATTTTTTTAGCTTCAATGAGTGATTCAACATTTTTTCTTTTAATTAAATTACCTACAAACAGGACAATAGGTTTGTAGAATAGATTGTATTCTTTTTTAAATGAGTCATTGTTTCTTGGTGAGAATTTATTTAAATCAACTGAGTTGAATGATAATTTTGTTTTATTAGCTATTCCTACAACTCCTGTTGCAATTATTTCATGTTTTAAAGCATTGCTAACAGCTAAAACTCTATCTGCATCTTTTAAAACGTTTCTTATTGTTGATCGCATTAATGGTTGTGATTTATATAATTCAAACATGTCTGATCCGTGTGCGGTGACATATGTTTTAATATTGTATTTTTTTCCAATTTCAACTGCTGCTGCTCCTGCAGGGTATAGGTAATGACCATGTATAATATCAATATTTTCTTTTTCAATGAGTTTTTCTAATGCTTTTTTAGCATTTTTTTTAAACATTAATCCTCGAATACCTGGTAGATTAATTCCTTTTGTTTTAATTACATGTATTCCGTCAATATCTTTAAGTTCTTTGTGAGGATATGTTATTACATATACTTCATGCCCTTTACTTACTAATTTTTTAGATAAAGTATGTATATGAACTCCTACTCCACCGACATGAGGTGGAAATTGACCAATCATTGCTATTTTCATTTTTGTACACCGAAAAAAACATTAAACTTTTATTTTATAATAATAGTGAAATTTTACTATTAATTATTATTTACTTAATATTCATTTAATTATTATATGTTTTGGATTACATTATTAATTAAATTTTTTTTCATAAATAAAATGTATTTTTTTAATGGTTTAAATGTGGAATAGGTGAATTTAATTTATTATTATTTTATAATTTCTCTTTATAATGTTTTATAATATCCTTATATATCTATTTGCTTTGTATTTTTGTAATTGTTTATTTATTGTCTGTTCTGTTATTTTGGTGAAAACATTTATATAGTATGATTTTTAGATTAAAATTAAAAACCGACTAATAGTCGAAAAATGTTTGGTTAAAAATACAAAACCAATCATAAAATAAAAACAGACAAAATAGTCGAACTGGAGGCAAATATGAAAAAAGGAGAAAAAAGGAAAAAAGAATTATTAAAAATAGCCTATACAATGTTTCTCACACAAGGATATGAAAATACCAGTGTTGACGAAATCATAGAAAAAGCACAAATAGCTAAAGGCACATACTACTACCATTTCAAAAGCAAAGAACAAATGCTTGAAGAAGTCATAGACATGATGATCGATAATGAAACCAAAATGGCAAAACAGATTATCAAAACAGATATTCCAGTACCACACAAAATAATCGGCACAATCACATCAATAAAACCAACCGAAGAAGAACAACCCATAAAAAATGCTCTTTTCCAACCAGAAAACGTGCTAATGCACTATAAAGTTAGAAAAAAATTAATCGAAATCGTCACACCCCTTTTATCCGAAGTTATAAAAGAAGGAGTAGAGGAAGGCATCTTCAAATGCGACAATATACCCGAACGTGTTAAAATGCTCCTTATCATTAGCGACAGCACATTTAACGAAGGTAAATTCACTGAACAAGATATTACTGTCTTTATAGATATGACTGAAAAACTACTTGGAGCAGAAAACGGAACAATGAGCTTCATTTACGATTTAATAGATAAAAATGATATGGAGGAAGTTAAATGAACACTACCAGTAAATACAAATACAAACCAGTACAATTTTTTGCACTGGCATATCTTTTCACATGGATATTTTGGATTCCAGCAATTTACCTACCAGAAAGCATCAGCCCACTACTCATGCTAATAGGCCTTATGGCTCCAGCAATTGTATCAACAGTTTTCATCATGATATCCAAATCAGATGCACTTAAACAAGACTTTAAAAATAAAATTGTCGGATTTTACAAAGTAAAATGGAGAAATGTAGTTTGGGCAGTGATTGTTTTTGCAATTGTAATAGTCTGTTCTATCCTATTATCATTACTCTTCGGACAATCACTTAACCAGTTTTCATTTACTGAAAACTTTTCTTTTACAGGCGTTGGAATAGCAGGAGCATTTATTACCATAACAATCGCCTCAGTAATTGAAGAAGTAGGATGGAAAGGATACTGTGAAGATTCAATTGGAAACTATATGAACTGGTTTTGGGAATCAATGATTTTTGGAATACTCTGGTCATTATGGCATTTTCCATTAATTTTTATCCCCGGAACATATCAGGCAGGACTGATGGTGAATCCTCTTTATGTGATTAACTTTTTTGTAAGTGGAATCCCAATGGGATTTGTCATTACATGGGTTTATCTTGAAAGCGACCGTTCAATATTAGCCTGTATGATCTTTCATTTCTTCGTCAATTTCATGCAGGAAAAAATAGCAATAACACCTGAGACAAAATGCCTGGAGACAATAGTAATAACAGTACTTACAATTATTATAATCCTAGCTAAAAAAGATATGTTCTTTGAAACACGTCATGTTGGAAGATTACTTGAATACAGCAACAAACAATAATAATCAGTTTTTTGAACTTCCATCATCTTTTTAAAAAGGTGAAGAAGTTCAATGATGATTATTTTAATTTTTCAACTAATCTAAACTGCCAGAATCATTTTTTATTGATAAAACCCAATTATTATTTAAATTATTACCTTCCATATCCACCAGCATAACATTTAAATCAATGTTAAAACGTTGCAGACACCTATCATGAATAGCACAAGCAATACTGTTAGAAACTTCCTGAGAAATATTAAGTTCATCCAGAATATCCATCATATCATCAGTTGTTTTTGAATCAAATAATCTTTGAATATTCTTTTGATTAACACCACACAATGCTGCATGAGTAACCATTATTTCACGTCTTCCATCAGCAACAGCATGTTTAGTGTTAAAAATACCTCCGGCAACTTTAATTAATTTACCAATATGACCAAAGAAAGTGAATTTATTTATTCCTCTTTTTTCAGCTTCTTCAAACATGAATCCAACATAATTACCTGTTTGAATAATCTGTTGTTTAGAAATGTTTAATTGTTTTAAAGCTAATTTTTCACCAATATTACCTGGAACAAAAACTAAATCCTCCAAGTTTAATGCAAGAGCAACATCCAGTTGAGTTACAATAGAATTTTTATATGCTTCACTTGACATGGACCTTGCAATACCAGTTGTCCCTAAAACTGATATTCCGCCAACAATCCCCAATTTAGGATTCATTGTTTTATTAGCTATTTTTTCACCTTCAGGGATGGAAATTGTGATTTTTGCAATTTTATCTTCAGGTATTTTATCTTTCAAATTTTTAACTATCATACTGCGAGGACCAGGATTGATTGCATAACCCCCCACAGGAATTTGAAGACCGGGTTTTGTAATTTTACCAACACCTTTTCCTCCAGTGATGATAATATTTTCTTTTTGATTGGTTTTATCAAATAATTCGACAGTGGAAATTATTTCTAAATCAACAGTAACATCAGGATCATTATAAGGATTTTTATGAGCTACAGCACAAGCTTTAGTATTTGAAAGTTTGTGACATTCATCTATAATAATATCCAATGTTTTCTTAGGAGTTTCAACACTAACACATGCAATATCCGATGAATCCAAAATAGCATCTAATGCTGCAAGAGAACAAGCTGTAGCTACAGTTCCTGTTGTAACCCCAGTATAATTTTCATCTGTCATTTTAAAAATAATAAAAAAAGAGTGAATCTATAATAAAGATTCAATATAATTTATAAGATCATCATCACTAGGAGCGCCTAAAAATGCTACTTCTCCTTCAATTACAATTGTTGGAACAGCCATGATTTGATAATCATTAGCTCTTTGAATGTTTTCAGGACTGTTTGGATCATCAATTTTAACTGATTCAACATCAATTGCTTCACCAAATTTATCTTTAGCTTTTTGAGCAGCTTCAATTGCTGCTGGACAATGTGGACAGGTACTGGTTGAAAATACTTCTACTTTTATTGCCATAATCTATGTCTCCATTTATTAATTAATTAGTTTAATTACTAATTGATAATTTTATATTTTAGTTATATATAATTGTTACCCATTCAATATTAATATTTAATATAAAATATTATTTTAACTAACAATTGAATTTGTAATGTTCATACAAAATAATAAGAACCAAAATTAACTTTTCAAATGCTCTTTAGTTTCATTTAAATATTAAAAGGAAATATAATTATTAAATAACAATTAATTTAAATTATGAATAATAATATTAGAAACCCAATGGAAACTAATAAGAAAATATTCAAGAGAAATTTCATATTTAAATGTGGAAAATTACCAATAAAATATAATTAAATGATTAAAATGGAAAATTTAAGAAATGATATTAAAACAATAATAAATAGTTGTTATCCATATATTAAAGAGTTTAATCCAGCACAGAAAAGTGTAATTGAATCCGGTTATCTTGAAGATAAATCCAACTATATCATTTGCATTCCAACAGCAAGTGGAAAAACTGTTTTAGGAGTTCTACCAGCTTTAAAAACAATACTTGATGGTGGAAAAGCAGTTTATGCAGCACCATTACTTTCAATACAAAATGAAAAAGTTAAAGAATTCAAAGCATTTGAAGAACATGGAATTAATGTTGGAAAACACCCCTCAAATGCAGATTTATCCGTAATGGTTTTTGAATCATTCGATGCACTAACAAGATTTTCATGGAACACATTAAGAGATGTTGATACATTAATAATAGATGAATTCCATATGATCGGAGAATACTCAAGAGGCCCAACATTAGAATCAGCAATTACACGTGCTAAAATAATTAACCCCTCAATGAGAATAATTGCGCTCTCAGCTACTCTTAAAAATATTGGAGAAATCGAAGGTTGGCTTGAAGGAAAATGTATTGAACATGACTACCGGCCAGTTCCACTTCACAAAGAAGTGCTAGACACTGAAATGTTCAACACTAAAAATAAAAATGATGTTATTGTTAAAGTACTGGAAAAATCCATAAAAGACAACTCACAAGCCCTAGCTTTTGTTTCAACCAGAAGATTTACAGAAAGTCTGGCAACATATGTGGCTAAAAAAATCAATAAAAAAATTAATAAAAAACAAAGAGAAAAATTTAAAGAAGTTTCAGAGAAAATTCTTGATGTTCCACGTAAAAAAGGTTCACTTCCAACAAGCACATGTCTTAAATTAGCTGAAAGTTGCGAGCATGGAGTGGCATTTCACCATGCAGGACTTTTTAATGAACAAAAAGAAATAATTGAAGATGAATTTAGAAACGGGAATATTTTAATGATAACTGCAACTCCAAGTTTAATGTATGGAGTTAATTTACCTTCAAAAACAGTTGTAATTAGAGATCATACTCGTTGGACAAATAATGGACCTCAACCAATCCCTGTTTTTGATTATGAACAAATGTCAGGTAGAGCAGGCCGACCACAATATGATGATGTTGGTTATTCCTATTTAATTGCAAAATCAATGGACGAAGCAGATAATCTTCAAACCTATTATGTTGAAGGAGAAATTGAATTAACTAATTCTAAACTAGTGGATAATAAAGATGCAGTTTATAAACAAATCATAGCTCAAATTGCATCTACACTTTCTAAGAATTTAGATGAATTATTAGAGTTCTTTGAAAAAACACTTTATGGTTATCAGATGATGAATAATCCTTCAATGGCATTATTCGCTCAGGACAGTATTAAATTTGAACTTGAAAATGCCCTGGAATTCCTACTTAAAAATGGAATAATCAGAGCAACACCAGAAGGTTTGAAAACAACTGAATTCGGTAATTTAATTGCCAAATCCAATTATTCCGTTGAAACTGCTGTTAAAATTAAAGAATATATTTCTGATATTAAAGAAATTAATGTCAGCGAGTTTATTTACGCATTATGTGAAACACCAGACATCCCATTAATCACATTTAAAGGAAGAAAATCAAAAGACCCCGTTCGTGATAAATTATCTGAAGAAGGATTGTTCGCAGTTGATATTGGAAGTAATGAGGCGACAGCTGTGTCTTTAATTGAATGGATTAATGAAAGAACAGAATATGAAATTGAAAATAAATATAATGTTTATTCCGCTTCAACCAGAAGATCAGCTTATGAAGCTTCACGTCTTGTTAAATTTTCAAAAGATGCCTGTGAAGTGTTAGGTAAATATTCTAATTTGAAAGAATTTGATTATTTATCTGCAAGATTATATTATGGTGTGAAAGAAGATATTATACCTTTAGTTGTTGGTGTTAAAAGATTAGGTAGGAAACGAGCTAGAAATCTAGTTAATATTTTTGGTAATGATTTAAGTAATGTTTCTGAAAATGAATTGAAAAAAATTGAGGGTATTGGACCTAAATTAGCTGAAAAAATCAGATTATTTAGTGAAAAATAAAATTTAGAAGGAGATTTATTTTTTAACCTCCTCCTTCAGCTACACTTGAGTCCATTTCCATGTCTTCAAGTGAACTTGCTTTTTCTTTCATTGCTTCAACATCCAATTCTTCTTCTCTATCTTCAAAGAAGTTGGATTTTTTAATGTCTTTTTCATCAAGCAGTTCAACTAAATTGGAACGATACCATAAATTGGTTTTATCAAGTTTAACCCAATCACTGCCGGATTGTGTTTTTATATTGACAACTTCACCAATAGTTCCGGTGTCAACATATCTGACATGAGAATTTAATGGGATTTCCAATCCTCTTGCATCTAAAACCATTTTAAAATATCCTTTTTTTTTAGTCTTCAACTTGAACTTCAACTGTTTTTGCTTCATCATCTTCTTCAGAAGCTTCTTCATGTGTAATTTCTTTGTTTAGAATTATGTATGCTCCAATGGTTTCAATATCTTCAAAGTTGATTTCAAGTTCATCTCTGGAGAAGATGTTTTTTTGTAATGTTAAAGTAACAGTTTCAATTTTACCTGTTTCAGGGTTAAAATCAACATTTTCAACTTTACCGACGACGTTAGCTTTTTTATCTAAAACAGTAGATCCAACAAATTCTTTAATTTTCATTTTTCATCACCTTTTATGTGAATACTGTTAATTGTATTTAATAATTATATTTCATTAACTATTTAAATAAAACCATTATATATAAATTAACTATGGAAAAAGCATGTAGAATTATAATTAATGATATTCTTGATGGTAATATTACAACTCGAAGAGAACTTGAAGTTGAAAAAAGACAGTTATGCCGTGATTTAAAATTATCTAAGTTTATGAGTAATGCAGATATTCTGGAATTTGCAAAACCTGAAGAAAAGGAAATTGTTTCCAGTATTTTAAAAAAGAAACCTACTAGGACAATGTCTGGTGTTGCTATTGTTGCTGTAATGTGTCATCCGCATAAATGTCCTCATGGAAGATGCTTTTATTGTCCTGAAAGTGATATTGCTCCTCCAAGTTACACTGGTGAAGAACCTGCTGCGCTTAGAGGTAGAATGTATGAATATCATCCTTATGTTCAATGTTTTAATCGTTTGAAACAATTGAAAAAAATCGGCCATCCAATTGATAAAGTTGAATTGATTATTATGGGAGGTACATTTCCTTCAAGAGATTTATCTTATCAAGAATGGTTTGTTTCACAATGTTTAAAAGCAATGTGTGATTTTGGTTTGATTATGGAGAATAAACCAACTAATTATGATTATAATCTTGATTTTGATGAAATACGATCCTTTGAAAAGGGAGTTTTAAAATCATATCCTCCTAATGATTATGTTTTAATTGAGGATGTTCAAAGTGTTAATGAAAATTCAAAAATAAGATGTGTGGGAATGACCTTTGAAACACGTCCTGATTACTGTAAAAAAGAACATATTAATCGGATGCTTGATTTTGGAGTTACAAGGGTTGAACTTGGTGTTCAAACATTATCTGATGAATTATACTTGAAAATAAAACGTGGGCACACTATTAGTGATGTTATTGAAGCTAATCAGCTTTTAAGAGATTCTGCTATTAAAGTGGCTATGCATATGATGCCTGGTTTGTTTTCCAATCAAAAACAGGATTTGAAAATGTTTAAACAGTTATTTAGTGATGATAATTTTAAACCTGATATGCTTAAGATTTACCCATGTCTTGTTACTAAAGGAAGTGAATTGTATGATTTATGGGAAAATGGAGGTTATGAACCTTATAGTGATGAGGAAGCTGTTGAATTAATAACTAAAATTAAATCTATTCTCCCAAAATGGGTTAGAACCATGAGAATACAACGTGATATCCCATCAACACTTATAGAAGCAGGTGTGAGAAAATCCAATCTTGGAGAACTTGTTTATAATAATCTGGAGAAGAACAATATTAACTGTCAGTGCATACGTTGCCGTGAAATCGGCCATAAAAAAACCTCACAGGAATATAGTTTAGATGATTTTGAATTATTCCGGGAAAAATATGTTGCCTGTGAAGGTGAAGAGCATTTCTTATCTATTGAAGATGTGAATGAAGAAAGTATTGCCGGATTTTTAAGATTAAGATTTCCTTCAAAAAATCATTTTAGAAAAGAAATCAGTGCTGAAACTGCTCTTGTAAGAGAATTGCATGTTTATGGAAATATGATTAAGATTGGAGGTAAAAATCCTAAAATTGGTCAGCATACTGGATTTGGAGAGAAACTTTTAAAGGAAGCTGAGAATATTGCTGTTGATAATGGTAAAACAGAAGTGGCAATTATTAGTGGAATTGGATCCAGGAATTATTATCGTAAATTTGGTTATGAGAAAATTGGACCTTATATGATGAAGAGATTAATATAATAATATTTAAATAATATGTTCGTTCATATACTAACTAATTAAAGAGAGTGTTAATTATGTATAATATTAAAAATTCAAAAGAACTTGCTAGTCTTATAAACTACACTAATTTAAACAATATGATTAGTGAAAATGAAATGAAAGAATTCCTCAATAAAGCAAAGGAATTAAACTTCCATTCAGTAGTAATATCACCAACCTACATACCACTAGCAAAGGAAATATTATCCGATACAAACATTAAAATCGGAAGTGTAGTCGGATTCCCATTAGGTTTTGAAGACACTGAAAGTAAAATTGCAGAAACAAAAGAATTACTTAAAAAAGGAGTGGATGAAATCGAAGTAGTGATGAATTTAAGCTATTTAAAAGATGAAAAATACTCCTTACTTGAAAATGAAATAAAACAGATAAAAGAAATTGTTAAAGATAAAGTTTTAAAAGTAGTAATTGAAAGTAAAGCATTAGAAGATTATGAGAAAGCAAATGCTTCTAAAGTTGCTGAGAAAAGCGGAGCAGATTTTATTAAAACTTCAACTGGATTTGTAACACCAAATCATATTTTTGAAAATGTTAATGATATAAATATTATCCAAAAATACGCTCCTAAAATTAAAATTGAAGTATACGGCGGTATTGATGAGTATAAATTTGCAAATCAAATATTAACTGGTGGTGCAGACATAATTGGAAGTAACAGTGGTTATGAAATTGTTAAACGATATAAAGAATTAAGAGAAAACACTCAAGTAAAACCAAAACCAATTACACTAACTAAAAAAGAATAATTTAACCTGAAAAAACCATCATCAATAATTAATTTTAATTATATTAAGAAAAATAAGAAAAATAATTAATGCCATGAGCCGGACTTGAACCAGCGACATCTAGATCTTCAGTCTAGCGTTCTCCCATCTGAACTACCATGGCATATGGACCGAACGAGATTCGAACTCGTGATCTCCTCCACGTCAAAGAGGAATCATACCCC
>SUTL01000059.1 GCA_015062925.1 Methanobrevibacter thaueri | reverse complement strand
ATTGGATTTACCTGCAGCACAAGATCCTATTAAAAGATTGGATTTATTAAATTCTACAGATACATCTTTAAAAGTTTTAAAATTTTTAACTTCAATTTTTGACAATCTCATGAAAATCACAACAACATTTTTTTGTAAATTTAAAATAATTTATGATTATGAATATATATAAACATAATCATTATATAAAGAAGGGACTGTCAACTTGTTAGGCCTTCATTTCTTCTTTTTATCCAACCATCTTTTTTGTGCATTAATGCACTCCATAATCCTCTTTTTGTCCTATAATTTCTTTTTTCATATTTTGGCATTGTATTACCATTGAAATTCTCCAATTTATTGTTTGTACTTTCTAACTTATCTTTATAATCTTTTTCAAGGAATCTTAGAAATTTTCGATATTCTGGAAAAAAATTCTTATTCAAATATTCAACCAAATGTTGAGGATAATATTCCATTTCATCTTTTAAAAAATTAATATAATTTATTGCTTCATCAAATGTTGGTTGTTTAAACAATTCCATGAAATCAGCAATATATTCCCACATTTCTGATTTTACTTTTTCTTTTTCTTCTTTTATCATTTCATCAAGATCATCTTCAGAATATTCTGGATGAGTATTTTTCAATTCAAAACGATAATTGACCATATCTTTGTTTATCTTCTTTTTCATGTTGCTTTTAATATTTTTTTCTAAATGAAAAGTGCAGTGTTGATGAACAAAGTTTAATTCACTCATTATTTTATCATATTCAGGTTTTAGATCAGTTACAATACCGATACGGTCTTTAAATGGGATACTCATTTTAATAAAATTTTTTATTACATCCTCAGATAGTTTTTCACTCAGCATCGATGCTATAGGAACATTATTAACTAAATCAAATAGTACAAGATAATAAATCCAATTTCCATTAACTTTCTCCCACTGTTCATCATATCCGTAGTATCCTGACAATATCCCTTCCTCATTAAAATAATAAAAATCACCACCAACCAATAAAGCTTTTCTTACGGATTCATGAGAAAAATCAATATCAAACCAATCTTTAATTTGTCTTTTAATATTTCTTAATGACATCCAACCGTGTTCACGGCATTTAACTATTTATCTTTAAAACTATTGGAAAAATTACAGAATTTATCATAAACTTTTGTAAATTCAACTTGAAACTTCTTTTTGCATTTTTTAGAATAATAACGTTTAACTTTAACTTTAATGGGCACACCAGGTTCTAAAAATAATTCTTTCCAATTAGAATCTTTTTTAATTATATTATAAGAATAACATTTACTACAACATGGTTTACAATATTCAATAACTCCATCTGAATTAACAAAATAATTTTCATCAAGAATGGCTTCAATGGGGAGAATAATTTGAAAAGACATGTCTTCAATTTCACGAAGTTCATCATGACGAACAGGATCCTTATAATTACCGACAAATTTATATGTTCCATCTTCCAAAATAAGATATGGAAGACATTTATTTTGGTTGTACATATATAATAATATGTCTTCCAACATATTTATACTTAATTATTCTTTAAAATAAATATACAAAATTTTAAATTATATACACGTTAATTAAATAATAATAAGTTAGTAAAAACTAAATTCAATGAAAATAATCAAAGAAAAAAAAATACATCAAAAAAATAAAAAAACCCAAAAACAGAAAAATAAAAATACTCAAAATATATAAAACTTTTGATAAAAATACCCGAAAACCATCAAAAAATGAAAAATAAAATAAATAAACACAAAATACTCACTCAAGACCTAACAAGTTGACAGTCCCCAAACTACAACTAAATGAGAAAAACACAATACACACTTAAACTGTAATTTTTTTGTGAACCCTGTTCTATGCTTTCCAACCATGTAAATTCCGTTAAGTTGAATTTAATTTTTTTGTCATTTAGACGGAGGAAAATGTTCAATTTCCATTTTTTTACTGGTTTTTATATATTATCATTTTTTCATTATTTATTGGCCATTCTACTGTTAGTATATTTTCTCCTTTTGATAGTTGGATGTTGGTTTTATCTAGATTTGATTTGTAATTTATTTTGATTTGTTTGTTTGTTCCTGTTAGGTTTAGGTTGGTTGATATGTAGTTGTTTGCTATGGTTAGTTCGATGTTTTTATCGGATTGTATGTTTATTTTTTGTTTTGATCCTTGGCCCTCGCCGTGTACTTGTTTTATTGTTTGTGCTATTTTTGATAGGTCGGATTTTGTGTTTAGGGTGTTTGATATGTCTAATGTGTTTTCTATGCTTTGTTGTGTTAATGGTAGTGTGAATATTAGCAGTATGATTAGGGATATTGTGAATATTAAAAGATATTCAAGTGCTACTTGTCCTTTATTTCTCATTATATCACCAGTGCTAGGTTTTTTGTTAATATCATTATTATGTCTCCGTAGAATATTGTTATTAATAGTCCTATTAGGATTGCTGGGGTGAATGGGTAGGATATTTTGATGGATATTTTATCAGATATTAGTTTTTGGTCGCTCATGATTTTGATTAGGTACATTTCTTTTTGTGTTATTCCTGCTGCACTTATTGATTTGAAGTAGTAATTGTATCCTTTGTTTTTGTTTTCATATACTTCTAGGTTGCCGTTTTCTTCTTCTATTAGTTTTTTGATGTGTTTGTTGTTGAAGTAGTAGTTGTTTATTATGTTTCCTTCTTGTAGGTTTTTTATGGGTATTGTTTTGTTCATGTTTGTGTGGATTAGATTTATTAGGTTTTCTATGTTTAGTAGTGTTATCATATAAAATGGGTTTTTTTGGAATGTTTCGTTTTTTAGTGTTAGTTTTATTAGGAATATTGTTAGGAATGGAAATGATACTAGTATGCTGTTTATTATGACGCTGAATGAGAATGGGTATATTGATAGTTTTGGGAAAATATTCAAAATGTCAATATTAAGTCCAGTTGGTATTACTGTGGCTATTGCTGTGAATAATTTTACATCACCACCACCCCATATTTTCAATTCCCATAACAGATATGTTACACCATAAGTAATAAGCATTGAAATAAATGAAGCTAGAATGAATTTAATGTTATTTGAAATTAATGATAAAATCAGATTTGATATTAAACCAAAAAACAATAAACTCCGGGTCAACTTCAAAGGAACAATATTGCATTTAACATCATAAATTGTTGCTAAAATAGAAACAAATACCGTAATAATTATTTGAAATAAAAATATAATACTAAGATTCATAAACAGTAATATTAAAACTTCAAATATATTAATTAGTTAGAAAATAAGCTCGTTAAATTGATACTGACACGTAAAATTGAAACTAAAAAAAAAATTAATTTTTAGAAAACTCATAAATAGCTTCTAAAAATGATTTGAATAAAGGATGAGGCCTATTAGGTCGGGATTTAAATTCCGGATGGAACTGACAACCAACAGCCCAAGGATGATCAGGTAACTCAACAATTTCAACTAAAAAATCATCAGGACTAGTACCTGAAATAATCAAACCTTTATCCTGCAAATCCTGTCTGAAATCATTATTAAACTCATACCTGTGCCTGTGACGTTCCTCAATATCAGTTTCACCATAAGCATCATAAGTCTTAGTACCCTTAATGATTTTACAATCATAAGAACCTAAACGCATAGTTCCACCCATATTTTTAATTTTCTTCTGCTCCTCCATCATATCAATAACAGGATATTTCAAATTATCATCAAACTCAGAACTATTAGCATCAGGATAACCGTTTCTCCTTGCAAACTGAGTAACCATAGACTGCATACCAAGACAAATACCAAACAAAGGAACATTATTTTCAATAGCATAATCTATAGCATCAAGTTTACCCTCAAAACCACGTTCACCAAAACCACCAGGAATCAAAATACCATCAAAACCCTCCAATGCTTCAGGATCAAGTTTTTCAACATCAGAACTTAAATATTCAATATTTGCTTTAACACCAACATTAGCTGCAGCATGCAATAAAGATTCACGAATACTAATATATGAATCTTCAAGTTCAACATACTTACCAACAATACCAATAGTAACCTGAGGATTTTCAATTCTTAAAGATTCAACAATTTCAGCCCAATCATCAAGTTTAGAAGAATCAGCTTCAATATCAAGACCAATCCTATTAACAATTAATTCACCAATATTCTTATCTTCCAAAACAAGAGGCACTTCATAAATTGTTCCGGCATCAGGAGTATTAACAACCGCACTTGCATCAACATCACAGAAATGAGCTACTTTATTAAGTAAAGCTTTATCAATATGTTCCTGTGATCTGCATACAATAACATCAGGATTAATACCAACACTTCTTAATTCCTTAGTGGAATGTTGTGTTGGTTTTGTTTTAAATTCACCAGCTGCATTTAGGTAGGGGATAAATGTAACATGGACGAACATTACGTTTTCTCTTCCTTCTTCATTTCTAAGTTGTCTTAATGCTTCAAGGAAAGGTTGACTTTCAATATCTCCAACAGTACCACCAAGTTCAATTAGTACAACATCATAATCATCACTTTCAGATGTTAATCTAATCATTTCCTTAATTCTATTGGTTATATGGGGAATAACTTGCACACATTCACCAAGATATCCTCCTTCACGTTCTTTGGCAATTACTGATTCATAAACTTTACCTGTTGTGATATTTGCTAAACCTTTAAGTTCAACATCTAAAAATCTTTCATAATGTCCAAGGTCCAAATCAGTTTCCATACCATCAGAAGTTACAAAAACTTCCCCATGCTGATATGGATTGAGTGTTCCAGAATCCCAATTTAAATAAGGATCTATTTTAATAGCTGAAACATTTAAACCATATGATCTTAAAATTCTACCCATAGAAGCAGAGGTTATACCTTTTCCAATTGAACTAACAACCCCACCAGTTATAATAATATACTTTGTCAGAAAAATCCTCTCCATTAATTATAATATAAATTTAGATTAAACTAATATAAATAATATATTATACTAAATTAAAGTCTTTATAAATTCCTTAATAAATTTATCACAAAACTCCCAATTATGCTCACCATCAGCCATATCAAAAGTAACATCAATATTACGGGAATTTAAAAACTCATAATAATCCAAACACTTATCAAATAAAAAATCATCCTTTCCACATGCCATGTAAATATCAGGAACATCCTCACAATCATCAATTAAAAATTTAGGATCCATATCCGAATCCTTAACATTATCCAAATCCCCAAAAACAGACTCATAAAACTGTCTGGAGCGAAGAACATTACTATCATCTGAATAATTAACAATATCATCTGTTATTAGCGCTGGTGAAATCATACCAATCTTTGAAAAATTCCTATAATATTTCAAACCATTCCTAACAGCACCATAACCTCCCATGGAAAAACCGGCAATGAAAGTATCCTCCCGCTTATCAGATAATGGGAAAATGTTTCTTGTAATATCCAATAGTTCCTGACCAACATATTCACCATATAAAGCATGAGATTTAACATTATCAACATAGAAACTGTTCTCACCACATGGAATGACAATAGCTATTCCATTATCTTCTGCGAATTTCTGAATAGATGTATTAGCCAGGAAAATATCATCACTACCATATAAACCATGAAGCAAATATAATGTTTTATAGGGTTTTGGAACTATCTCCTCTGTATCCTGTAAAAAATGAATATTATCCGCAGGTAAAATCACACTAATTGAAGTTCGTCTCTGCAAACTCCTACATTTAATATCTCCTCTAAACAATACCATTACTCTCACACTCCATTATGTCCATAATTCGGTTATAAACATTGCACTTGCATCATCTGCTTTTTCAAAACCGCAGTTTTCATAAAAGTTAAGTTCATCATCATATGCCACTACAACAATCCTTAAATAATCCTCATAATATTTTTTAACCTTTTCAACTAATTCATGGCCGATTCCTTTATCCTGATAGTCTGGATGAACCAGTAAATAATGTACATATGCAGTCATTATCCCATCATCCATTACACAAATCATGCCAACAAGCTTATCCCCATCCCATGCTGAGAAAACTGTTTTGAAATTTTTCATTGCTATAACTAGTTTTTCCGCAAAATGACCTGAAGACCAGTCCACTGATAGGAATAGTTCTTCAAGTTGTTTTTTAGTGAAATTATGTGTATTTTTATATGATATCATTTTTAAACCACCCTATACTCTGTCCATTTATTTGAGAAATATCTGTAAATATAAATTCCCGCTCTCACATACCAGTCTATAAACATTGCAATCCATGTTCCAAACACTCCAACACCCATCCAGTCAGCAATAATATATGATAATAGAATTCTGCAGGTAAACATTACAGCTAAACTTATATACATTACTGATTTAGAATCTCCTGCACCTCTAAATGTTGCAGGCAGTGTGAATGATAATGGCCATATTATTATTGCAAAAATACCATGCCAGATTACCATTTCAGTTGTCATAACTGCAGTTTGTGCAGATAAATTATAGATATTTAATATTATTGGTAGTAGAGCAAAAATTATCAGGTTAATTATTATATGTGAGATTATAACAATAATTAAACATTTTTTATTATAATATCTTGCCTGTTTATAATCATTAGCACCAACACAATTTGAAATAACAGCTGTTAATCCTAGATTAATTGCAAAACCAGGTAAAACAGAGAATATTCCAATTGCATAACCAACGGAATTTGCTGCTATTGCCATTGTACCAAATGTTGAAACTAAACTTAAAACCAGGATTCTGCCTAATTGAAACAAACCGTTTTCAATACCATATGGAATACCAACATGCAATACTTTTCTAAGCATATCCTGGTCGAATTTATGTTTAAATGTTCTTGTAATATGTAATTTATAATCTTCATCAATTGCAAAGTATAATATTAAAATTGCAGCAAGCATTCTTGAAATTACTGTTGGAATAGCTACACCCTGAACGTTCCAACCCAGATAGTATATGCAAAATGCATTACCAATTATATTTAAAACATCACATACAAGTAAAATCTGCATTGGAAGTGCTGCATTATTCGTTGTTCTGAAAATTGCAGCTCCAACATTATATATTGCCAGAAACGGAATTGATAATGCTACAATATATAAGTATATATCTGCATTCCACCATACATCAGCTTCAATCTGACCAAATAATACACCTATTATGAACTGTCTTAGAATAATGACAATTATCATTAAGATAATAGACAGTATTGTTGAAAACCAGATTAGTTGTGTTGCGGAGTTTTGTGCTTTTTGGATTTGTTTATCTCCTAAGTATTGTCCTGCTACAACTGCTCCTCCGGTTGCCAGTGCTGAAAAAGAAAAAATAAGTAGTTGAATTAAAAAATCAACTAATGAAACTCCTGAAATCGCAGCTTCACCTAATGATGCAACCATTATTGAATCAGCTAATCCCACACAGAATTCAAGCGCATATTCTATTAATAAGGGAATAAATAAAGCAAGTAATGCTTTATTTGAATATAAATAGCCTTCAGGAGTTTTAAAAATATTCATATTATTATCTTATAAAATTTGTACGTGCTTTAGGTTCTTCTTTCACTTTTAAACCATTCTTTTTACCATTTTCAAGGCATTTTAAGAAAAAGGCCATATTATATCCTAATTGTCTCATTGTAGAGATTCCTTCTTCATCTTGAAGTACTTCTTCAGGAGTGTTTCCATGAACCATATTCCAGTAGAATGAGGATATTATAGGCATTTGGGAAATTCCAAGGTATTTTATTAACTGATCATAAGTTGAAGTTGTACCTCCACGTCTTGCAGAGCAAATAACCGCTCCAGGTTTATGTTTAAATGCTTTTGCTCCGTCACCATGAGAATTAGAGTAGAATGCTCTGTCTAAAAATGAAACCATTGATCCGTTTGCACCTGCATAATATACTGGTGAGCCGAATACAAATGCATCTGCATCATATGCTTTTTTAACAAATTCATTAACCACATCATTATCAAATGCACATTCTCCTTTATCACCACATTTTCCGCAGGCGATGCATCCTGTTATAGGTTTGGTTTTAATCCAGAATATTTCTGTTTCAATATTTTCTTCATTTAATGTTTTACTAATTTCATTTAATGCAGTGTAAGTACATCCTTGTTTATTTGGACTTCCATTAACTAATAATACTTTCATTTAATAATCTCCATTAATTAATCTTTGAATTAAGAAATGACCTTCTTTAAATTCAAGTGAACCTTTTTTAACCCCTTCCTCATCAAAGGATTCGCATTCATCACCGTCACGTTCGGAATCGAAAATAATTAAAGGCACATCATCACGTGTATGTGTTCCAATACTTATTGGAGTTGGATGGTCAGGTAGAATTGCTCCACGATATTTTTCACCCTCCAAACTTTTAATAATAGGCCCTACTATATATTTATCAATTTGTTCGATTGCACGGATTTTTTCTTCAATATTTTGAGCATGCCCTGCTTCATCAGGAGACTCTATATGGATTAATAATAAATCACTTTCTTTTAAAGCTTCAATTCCATATTCTCCTTTTGCTTTATAATCTGTGTCAAAGTATCCTGTTGCTCCTGGAACATTAATAATGTTCATACCGGCAAAGTTTCCAATACCTTTAAGCAAATCAACACCTGTTATTACTGATGCTGTGATTCCATAGGTTTTTTCAAAATTAGGTAATGTTGGTGTTACACCCTGTCCCCATAGCCAGATCATATTTGCAGGTATTTCACGTTTTTGATTGATTTGATGATTTTTAAGATATTCTCTTGCTTCAAACATTATATTCTGGATTTCTTGTGCTAATTCACAATCTCCAAATAGATTATCTATTAATTTTTCACCTGAAATATCATGAGGAGGTATTGTTTTAATATTTGATAGGATTTCAGCATCCTCAACACTGTCACAGGAGTATATGAATAAATGTCTGTAACTTACACCAGTGTAGAATTTACCTTTAAAATCAGGGTATTTTTCCTGGAAGTATTTGTTTAATCCTTTCATTAACTCATCTGCTTCAGGAGTGGATATGTGGCCTGCGTTAAAATCATCCATTGAATCCTTTTCACTGTATATTGTGTTGCATCTGAATATAACGTCTTGTGGTGTTGTTGGAATACCTTCACTACCGGCTTCAAGAGGTCCACGTCCAGTATAATAATCAAAAGGATTATATCCGAAAATACTCATATTAGCAACATCAGATCCTGGTGTGTATCCTTCAGGCACATTATTTGTAAAACCACCAAAACCGTTTTTTGCTAATTTATCAATATTTGGAGTGTTTGCTGCCATTAAAGGAGTTTTACCATTTATTTCATCTAGTGGAAGGTCACTAGAACCGTCTGGGATAAAAATTACATATTTCATATTAATCAAAAAAAAGTATGAAATTAGTATTTGTTCTTTAAAATACTAATTAAATCAGTTATCATTGCAGAAGCGGTTTCAAGTGAACCTGCTCCAAGTCCAATTACAGATATTTCTCCAGCCAAATCTGTTTTAACTGTGGCCATGTTTAATGTTCCACTTACATCATAGGAACTTCCTTTTCTAACAAGTCTTGGTGATACCTGTAAATTATCATGTGATACTTCTGCTATTAATTTAATTAAATAATCATCTTTTTTAGCAAGTTCAATTGCTTCAGCACTAATATCAGAAATACCTTTTACTTTAACATCACCATATGTTGCGTCAATTCCTAATAATGAATTTGCCAGAATAACAGTTTTACATGCTGCATCAATACCTTCAACATCCTGTGTTGGATCAGTTTCTGCAATACCCAATTCCTGTGATTCTTTAAGAATCACTTCATAATCAGACCCTTCTGCAGTCATTCTTGAGAGAATATAATTTGTAGTTCCGTTTAAAATACCTATGATGGATTTTATATCGCAGGAAGATAATGTTTCTTTTGTAAGGTTGATAATTGGCATTGCTCCACCAACACTAGCTTCATATTTAAATTCAACACCTGCTTTTTCAGCTGCATCAACAACTTCCCGGAACTTAAGTGCTAAATGTCCTTTATTTGAAGTTACAACATCTTTTCCTTGTTTAAAAGCTTTTAATGTTAATGATAATGCTGGTTCAGCATCAACAATATTTGTAGGAGTTGCTTCTATAAGACAATCATATTCCACTGCATCTAAAACATCCACACCATTTAAATCACTACCAAATTCAGGGTAAGCAGATAATTTTTTCTCATTTTTCTTTGTTTCAACAAGTAATTTTTCATCTAATCCTTCTTGTGATATTGCAGATGTAGATGAGTCTGCAGCAGCCACTATTTTAACAGCCACACCAGTTTTATCTTTAATTAAATCTTTTTTCATGGAAATTGCATTGGCCACTCCCTGACCTACTGATCCGAATCCCATGATAATTACTTTACATTCATCCATAATAATCCCTTAAATTTCATTAATCACAAGTAAATTTTTTTCATCAGCAATTTCTGATATTTTATTAAATACAATTTGTTTTTTACCAACATCTGCTTCAATATTAATTAATGCAGTGGATTTATCCTCACCGTTTAATTTAATATCAAATGCAACAATTACAACTCCTTCAAGTGCGTTGATCTTATCCATTGTATCTCTTAGGTCCTGGTCAACTATGTGTCCAAAGAGGATTGTGCTTATTTTTTCTTTTTTAACAACACCATCCATTTCAATAATGGAAAATCCTAAGTCTTCAAATCTTTGAATTACATTTTGCAATTCTTCCTGTCCACCTTCTAATGTGAGTTGAACTGGAACTCTTCCATTTTCATTTTTATAATCTCTTTTATGAATAACAGTTACTAGGTTTGCACCAAGACCACTTATTGGTTCTAATACTTTCACCAACTGTCCTGGAACATCCAATAGTTCCAAAACTAAGTTTATTCTCATAAAAATCACTCTTAATTTGTCCAATCTGCTCTTTTAACAATGAGATTTCCATCTTTATCAATATTAGCATTTCTTAATATTTTTTCAGGATTTTTTTCTTTAGATTCATCTTCACGGGTTAAATTTAAATTATCGGTAATATACCAGGTTTCATCTGAATCCGGAATGTTTTCTAAGGTTTTTGAAAATTTTTCTATAATATCTTCTGCATCTTTTTCGATTGTCATGATAAATAAACTCCTTTATTATTTTATATATTTAATAATCATAATTAATTTTGTTTTTTAATATTAATAAAGTTTAAAGAATTATCATTAACAATGTTTTAAAAAAAACAATAATTATATTTAATACTCAATATTAAAATAATTAATAAAAGTATTTGATAAAAGATTATTTCTTATATTTACATAATGCCGACAATATGATAACTAAAATTAAAAATACACTTGAAAAAGATAAAAAAATCTTAATAATATTCACAATACTATTTATTTTCAACATAGCATTGTTTATTAATTTATTTACATATATGATTGATATTAAACAAATAGATATATCAGTCATACATGATCTTTTAACAGTTATTTCAGCAATCATAATTTTAGGATTCATATCAACCAGACTACCGAAACTTAAAGAAATAACCGACGGATCAGCATATGAAATTGCATACCTAATCATCATGGGATTATTAAGCCTTACAATTTCTTATTTTAACCAATCTACAAATGGAGAATCCTTATGGGCTCCATTTTTAGAAATGTTTAGAATGTTATCAGTAGTTTTAATATTAACATATATCGCAACTAAATCCAAAAGTTTTAAAGCAATAGTTAAAGGTAAACGATCCTGCAAAACAATAATCTGGCAGATTATAATATGTTCCGTTCTTGGAGTTCTTGCATCATATTTCACCATGGACATCAATGGAGCTCCAGCTAATGCCCGAGGATTAGTAGTAATGATATCTTCATTACTTGGAGGACCATATGTAGGAATGCCTGTTGCAATAATATCAGGAGTATGGAGATTCTTCCTAGGAGGACCCACAGCTTTTGCATGTTGTATTGGAACAATAATGGCAGGGATTATTGGAAGTTTAATTAATATATGGAATAATGGTAAATTTCTAAAAACATATAAAGCTGCACTTCTAATGCTTTTATTCAGCGGATTCGATATGTTTCTTGTAACTGTTTTAACACCAAAACCAGATGGAATTATTATTGCCAATTCCGTTTATGCACCAATGACATTTGCAAATGTTCTTGGAATAATACTATTCACCATGTTTTTAGGTGAGAAAAAAGATGAAATAAAAACAGAAGATTTAAAAGAAACAATAGATATCAACACCAGTAAAATTTCAGACAACACAGACATTATAGATTTAAATACTGATAGAATAATTGAAATATCCAAGGAATTAGAAGAATATAGAAATAAAGTTGATAAATTAGAACAAGAATTAAAAGAAATCAAAAACAAATAAAAAACCTTATTTTAAAAAAAAAAAGAATAAAAAAAATTATTACGATAGTAATTTATAATCTTTGAAAAATGAAGAATATTCAAAGAAAATATCAAAACCAAGACTGGATATTCAGTTAAAATTCAACTTTCAAAATCAACCCCAACTTTAAAACAAAACAGAATGACTTTTAGAAATTGAAATTTCACAATTATAATAAAATAAGCAAAAATTAAAAAAAATATAACATTGCTCCACATCATAAATATTAAAAAAAAATATTAAGATAGTAAATTATCTTCTTGGAATACATCCACCAGGAATTTTACCTGGACCTGGAGAATATTTAAGTTTAGCTCCACTAAATACGATATCAGATGATAATCCATCTAAAATATCAGATAAATCAAAAGTTAAACCACTATCTTTTACATATTTAGCATCTGCAACATCTGATGCGGAAGTACTTCCTACACCAATGATTATTGCAATTGCAAAAATGAAAAGTATAACTAAAAATTTATTGTTAATTTTCATCATAATTATTGATATTTAATTATTAACTATATATATTTTTTGAAAATATCCAATGCTGTCAAGCTAAGATTATTTTCTGAGTTTTTTTAATTTTATTTTTTTCTCATAGGATTTTTCGTGTTTTCATTGGTATTTTGCTTTGTTTATTCTAATTCTTTCGTTATTTATTTTAATTAGTTATTAATTAATTTTAATTTAA
>SUTL01000001.1 GCA_015062925.1 Methanobrevibacter thaueri | reverse complement strand
AAGCAGAACATGCCACCACTGCGGACACATAAACAAAGAGTTAAAAGTCAAAACACGCAACTGGAAATGTCCAAAATGCGGAAAAATACTTGATAGAGATACAAACGCAGCAATTAATATTCTAAACCGCTGGTTCAACGGGGATAGCCTAAAAAAATACTTAAATTAACCATTATTAAGTGAAAAAAATTCAGGAATCTCCATCCTCTATAGGATGGGGTGGTTCAAGAAAATAAATGTTCTCAAGAACTTGTAAAATATTGTCCAAAATGCAATAAGAAATTCCCCGAAAATGAAAATATATGTTTTGACTGTTTAGTTCCATCTGAAAAACATTTCAGATAAAGATATTTTTAAAATTAAAACAAAACCTGAATTTCATTTTAAAGGTAAAAACCAGTACAATGATTTTGAAGAAATATTAAGTGAAGATAATCTTTTAAAAATAAATAATTTTAAATTCACAATCACCGATTATTCAAATATCATACAGAATATTAAACTTCAAGCATTAAAGAATTTCGACAATACCATTAAAAACAATAATATAAACTTTGATAATCTAAGTATTCTTGATAAAATTATTTTATTTGCAAAATCATTTACCCAGATTAATTATAAATCTTCAGGTGCGGAATTAGGCTATTTTGAAAACAATACGATCTATATTGATGATAGGCAAACACAATCACTTCAAATAACAACATTAATACATGAAATATCCCATTTCCTGTTAAATGAAATCTTAGCATGTATTTTATCTAAAATATTGGATTCAACTAAAACCAGACAAACAGAAATAGTAATTAATTATATATTATCATATATTCCTTTTGCAGAACTAATTGATGAGTATTGTGCTCATAATGTTGAAGGAAGATTCACGGTTTTTGGTTTTCAGGATTATTCCTCATTCCTACAAATTCAAAAAAAACTTGAAAACGAAATGACTATAGATGAAATTGAAATTATAAAATCCATTGGAAACACACTTGTAATATTCATTAAAGATATTCTTGAATCATTAATTGATGAATCATTATGTGAAGAGATAAAAGAACTGTTTTTAAAAGAAATAATTGATGTTCCGAATTATAATGCTTTGAAAATGGAGAATTGTCAAATTTTAAATAGTGATGGTTTAATTAAATCCTTATGGATGATTTTAAATGATGGATGTGAAGTTGCTAATTCAAATATTGATACTTTGAGACAAATAGAATAATATATTAACATATAAATTAGAAAAATACATGTGTAAAAGTAAGTCACCATTTTTTTAATTTTATAATTCAAAAAATATAATACACTTTTTCAATATATGCTGGAGGCGAATTCTTTTTTTAAAAAAATGTATAATTGACTGTTTTAAAAAAATATCTGGAAGGTGTTTTTAAAATGCAAAGAAATAAATGGATTGAATCACTTTTAGATGATATGTTTGAAAGTCAATGGAGTAATGATCTTATAAAAGAAGAATTTAAACGTTTAACAGATATAAATGAGAATAATGATTTAAACTCAATATCTGAATTAGAACCAATTAACCAATTCTCAAAATCAGATTTTGAAGATGAAGAAATTCAAAACAAAGATTTTAATAAACAATTAGAAAACATTCCTAAAACTAAATATCAAGATCATTTAATCGAACATGCACTTTATGAAATTCAGGAATCAGATTTCTTCAACGATTATAATATCAGTGAGGATGATCTTGAAGTACTAATTAAACAGCATTTAGAAGAAGAAAAAGATTTTCTTGATATGGTGGTTAAAGAAGCAATTGCCACTGATGATTATTTCCAGGAATATATAGAAAATCAATATCAGAATATGCTTGAAGAACAATATTATGAGCATTATGAAAATTATAATGATTTTGATGATTATGTTTGCCAAGACAATGATGATGATTTCCTATATTATGAAACATCAGATGAAAAAGATATTTTCGATGATTTAGGAGATACCAGTTACATGGATCAGGGAATATTTAAAGGTGCAAACACAGATTCCTTTGAAGAACCATATGAATATGTTTATTATGAAATACTTAATGATGATTTCTATGATGAAATCCCAGAAGAATATGGTGCTGATATGGATTTGGAGATGGAAGAAATTCCAGAACCTCAAGATTCTTTAGATGAGTTAATAAAAGAAAAATTATTTGAAGAAAAATTTCTTGATAAAATCTTTGTTGAAATTGTAAAAGAAGATAAATATTGGGATGATTTGATTAATGAGAAACTTGCAAACGATGAGAAATTCAATGAAAAACTAATTGAAGAATTTGATTATATTAATAAGAAAAAAAGGATTTTTTAATATGGAAGAATATATTTTATCTAATGATTTTGATGTTGATGAACTAACTGAGAAAATTAATAATATTATGTCTAAATGGTCTATTCAGTTATTAGATATTAATGGTATGAATTGGGCTATTTATAATTATGATATGGAAGTTAAATATCTTTTTAATTTCCGGGTTCATTATCATAGTATGGATATTCGTATTAAATTAGAAGATTTAAAACTTAATGTTATTCATCATATTGAATCATTAAAGGATGAGACAACTTATAGAGATAATTTAATTAACACATCTCTATTTTAAAAAAAAGAGGATTAAGAATTTTAATGATTCTTAATTCTTGTATTATAATATCTTACACCATCAGTGTCGTAAGTATACCATCTGTCAACTTCAGCATCATAACCTTCTCCGATTACAGTTACATATGAATCGGATTGAGGATTATAAACTCTGTAAGTAGTATTATTTGTATTATTTCCACTAGTAGTATTGTTAGCATTGCCGTCTTTATCAATCATAATCACATTACTTGTATTTGTAGTATTATCAGTTGTTGTTGTGTTAGAAGTGGTATTATTTGTATTATGATTGTTATTTGTAAAAGTGTATGCTCCAACTGCTAAAAGAGCAATTACAAGAACAACAATAGCGATTAAAACTATATTTTTTTTATCCATAATAATATCACCTTTTATATGTATATTTTTTAATTTACTCCTATTTTAATTTAATGAACCTTACTTTTTTTTTCAATCACTTATATCATAATCATCAATTATGTAATATGTGAATTCAGGATATTTTTCTTTAAGTTTTTCAAGAATATTGTTTTTAATAGTTTCCCTGTTAGCATCAAAATCAACAATAAGATCAAACATTACAATGTTTTTATCCTCTAAAACAATAAAACCATGTGTTTCAAGAATTTCCTCATATTCATTTGTTATTTCCTCTAAATATTGGCGAATATACTCATATTTATCATTTTTCGCATATATTCCAATTGTAAGGGCAATTGAAAATTCTGAAAATATTTTATTTTGAATTTGTCTTGTTAAAGTATGTATTTCAAGTGCCGTTAGAGTATCATCAACTTCAACATGCACTGATCCCTGCATTGATTCGGGACCATAATTATGTAAACTCAAATCATATGCTCCATGGACTTTTGGAATTTCTTTAATTGATTTTTTAATTTTTTTAGATAAATCTGAATCAATTCTAGCCCCAATCATACTGTCCACAGTTTCTTTTAACATATCAATACTTGCTTTAATAATAACTATGGATATTATCACTCCCAATATTCCTTCAAGAGATATGTGGAAGAATATGGAGATTATAGCAGCGATTAAAGTTGATAATGATAATATTGCATCGAAAAACGCATCACTTCCTGATGCAACAAGTGCCTGTGAGTTAATATTCTCTCCTATTTTTTTCACATATTGTCCCAGGATGAACTTAACTATAACTGCAACTGCAATTATAATAAGTGAAACTGTTGTGTAATTTGTAACATCTGGAGTGAATATTTTCGGCCAGGATTCCATGAATGATGTGATTCCCGCCCATAAAACAATTGCTGCAATTATTACTGATGAAAAATATTCAATACGTCCATATCCATAAGGATGTTTTTTATCAGGTTTTTTACCTGCTAATTTAGCTCCAATTATTGTAATTATTGAGGATAATGCATCTGTTAAATTGTTAACTGCATCTAAAGTTATTGCAATAGAATTTGTAAGAATTCCAATAACTGCTTTAAAAACAACAAGAATCAGATTAACAATAATCCCAATAATACTTGTTTTAATAATTTTCTGTTGTCTTGACATAATATTAATTATTTATATTATTCATACTAAATTAAATTGATGTTATTTCATTACTTTAAACAATAATTAAAATATTCTATCTAAAAAACCAATACATTAAAATGGAAAATAATAATATGATTTTTGTTTCTAAAAATCAATATATTAGTTTAATTTTCAATTCAAAAAAATAATTCTTCATATAATTTAAATCATTAAATTCTATATAATTTATAATTATCTTTATTAAGTATTAAATACAAACATCTTAAATAATTAAAGGTGCAAGCATTATGTATAAAAAAATATTATTACCTACAGATGGTTCAGCCTATGCAGACCAAGCAGTTGAAAGAGCAAAAAAATTAATTGCCGATGATGGTGAAATAGTTATTTTATCTGTTGCAGGTCAATTAACATCCAGTGCTTTTCAATTCAGAAGTAAAATTAAAAAAGTCAACGAAAAACTTAAAAGAGAAGCCCATCAAGCAGTGGATAATGTGGCATCTAAATTCAATGATGATTATAATATTAAAAAAATGGTAGTCACTGGTTTTCCAGCAGAATCAATTAAACAAGTAAGTATTGATGAAAACATTGATTTAATTGTTATATCTGCATCAGGAAAAAGTGGAATTCATAAATTTGTCATTGGAAGTGTAGCTGAAAAAGTACTTAAAAATAGTGATATTGATGTATTATTAATTCATAATGACTAATAAAAAAAGGGGGAATTTTAAATGTCAAAAACAAAATCAATAATAATTATTATCATTGTTCTTTTAATAATAGGTATTGGAGTTTTTGCATATATCCAAGCTAATTCTCATAATACTAAAATAGATGTAATCAGTAATTCTACTTTAAAAAATGGAGATAAAGTTAAAATAGAATTAACAGATGAATACAGGAATAATTATCCTAATGAAAATATTCATATTAAAATTTTAGATGATTCAGGATGGGCACATAACTATGATGTAACCACAAATAAAGAAGGTAAAGCATCAGTTGTTCTTGAAACATTTGAAAACGGAAATTATACCATACATACCATATACAATGGAACAATGTTTAACAAAGCATATCATGGTGTTACTAGTTTAGAAATCGATGATGGTTACTAAAAACAAACACCATCATTTTTTTTGTGATAAAAATGGGTTTTAAATCTAAATTACTTAATTTTAAAGATTGTGCTATAAATTCAATGATTTATAATACATATTACAATAAAAATTTAGATGATAAATTAATATATCTTGAATCCCGTGACGGACTTGATTTTACCGGAAATATTTTCAGAATAGTTGAAGAAATATCAACAGGTAAATACGGGGATTTCAAAATACATGTTCATGCTAAACCTAATGTTGTTAATAAAATCAAAGCCTTAAAAAAGAATTATAATTTAAAAATAGATAAAATCATCACAAAAGAAGCCACTGCCACAAAAACCCTGGAAAAAGCAAAATACATATTCACAGACTCAGGTATCAGACCAAAATATGTTAAAAAAGAAGGTCAAATATTCATAAACACATGGCACGGAACACCATTAAAAGTCATGGGGAAAGATAATACTGCAGAAGAACATCGTTTAGGTAATGTTCAACATCCACTTTTATCAAGTGATTATTTATTATATCCAAATAAGTATATGATGGATAAAATGCTTCATTCATATATGATTGAAAAAATATATCCTGGAAAAATATTACTTGAAGGATACCCTAGAAACAGTGTATTCTTCACTCAATCAACATTAAAGGAAAAATTAGGTTATAATGATAAAGAAATATTTATTTACATGCCCACATTTCGTGGAATATTAATGAATAGGGATAATGAAACTCAAAAAACAGATGTGGAGAATTATTTAACCGAACTTGATGTTAAATTAAAAGATAATCAAATATTATTCGCAAAACTACATGTTTTAAACGAATCAGAAATTGATTTTACAAAATTCAAACATATCAAACCATTCCCTGAAAGCTATGAAATATATGATATTGTTAACATGGCAGATATACTAATAACAGATTATTCATCAGTATTCTTTGATTTTGCAAATACAAAAAGGAAAATAATATTATTCAACTATGATGAAGAAGATTATTGTTCATATAGAGGATTTTACTTCCCATTATCCGATCTGCCATTTCCTAAAGTTCAAAACATTAATGATTTAATAAACGAACTTAATTCACCTAAAAACTATGATGATACAGAGTTTCTGGAAAAATACTGTACATTTGACAATCCAAATGCATGTGAAAACATTTGCAGACAGATTTTTAATAATGAAAATATTTGTCAAATAGAAACAGTTCAAAATTCAAATCCTAATATTCTAATTTTTGCAGGAGCATTATATAAATTCGGTATTGCTTCTTCCCTATTTAATTTATTAAATAATGTTGATCGAAGTAAATATAATTTCTTTTTAACATTCAGACAATGGGAAGAAAATATTGTTGAAAATCATGAGGAGATTTTTAAATTAATACCTGATGATGTTGAAGTACTGCCGTTAAGATTTAATTTAACACCAACAGTTAAAGAAAAATTAGATTATAATAAATTCTATTTATCACAGGATAAAATGGATTGTCCGGAATCTTTAAAAAGACTATTCCAAAGATCCTTTAAAAAACAATTTGGTAGTGTTGAATTTGATTATGTGATTGATTTTGACGGATATAATCATGATGAAACATTGCTTTTTGTTAATTCAGGTGTTAAAAGTAGTGTTTGGGTTCATAATGATATGTTATGTGAAATGAAATGTAAACACAATCAAAATCCAAATATTTTAAAAGAAGCTTATAGTAGAGCAGATAATGTTTGTGTTGTATCTCCCGGTTTAATTAACTCAACCAGTAAAATAAGTGGTAGAAAAGATAATATAAATGTTATTCATAATTTAAATGATTATAATACTATTTCAGGTAATGCTGATAAAGAACTGGAGATTAATAATAATACTCAGGTTTACAATAATGATATTTTTAAAGTATTAGAAGGGGATGATTTGAAATTCATCACTATTGGAAGATTTTCTCCTGAAAAAGGCCATGAGAGATTAATAAAAGCATTCAATGAATTTTGTAAAAATCATCCAGATTCACATTTAATAATAATCGGTGGTTATGGAGTATTATTTGAACAAACATGTGACCTGGTAGATTCTATTGAAAATAAAGATAAAGTCACATTAATAAATAATATTTCCAATCCAATGCCAATACTTAAAAAATGTGATTTATTCATATTATCTTCTTATTATGAAGGATGGCCAATGGTTTTAATGGAAGCCGATACATTATCAATTCCAATAATCTCAACCAAGATAAATGCAACAACAATGATGGGTGATTATGCAGGTGAAATTGTTGAAAATTCACAGGAAGGATTGTTAAAAGGAATGTATGATTATGTTGATGGTAAAATAAAATGCAATAATTCTAATTTTGAAAAATATAATCAGGAAGCTATTAATGAATTTTATAAGCTTTTAAAAAATTAACTTTAATACAGATTAAATATAAAAATATATGATAATATGGAATAAAAGGTGTTTTATAAAATGTTTTTCAATAAAAAAAATAAAGTGAAAAAAGAGGATTTAATTCCCCGCAAGGATTTTGAAAACCTTAAAAGACTTGCAGATGTTCATCAGGATTATTTAAATAATATATTTGTATTCTATAAACTAAAACCAACTCCATTTTTAAAAAGTATAAGGGATTTATCATATGAATTAATGAAATTCTTTGATAATGTCTGTAAAAAATATAATGTGGAATACTGGTTGGCTTATGGAACATTACTTGGAGCTGTAAGGCATAATGATTTCGTCCCATGGGATGATGATTTAGATGTTGGGATGATGAGAAAAGATTATATGAAAATTGTTGAAGCAATACAGGATGAAGTGGAAAAAAACAACCTGAAAAATATAACATGCAGCTATAAAATAGATAAACGTGATAAAAAATCCAAAAGATGGTTCCAGATAAGTTACTACTTACCTGATTATGACAGGAAAGTAATAGGTATTGATATATTCCCAATGGATTATATTAATGGAGAACCAGCACCGGATTTTGAAGAAAAATATTATGAATCCAGAAAAAACTATTATAAAAGAAGAGATAAAACCGATGATATGGATGAAGTAATAGGTAAAATGAATGAAGAGTTAAATCTTAGCTTGGAACCTCAGAAATATTTAACTCATGGTGTTGAAAGTGTGCATGGTAATGTTAACATGTTTAAATTCAATATCCTTGAAAAAGACATTATATTCCCGCTTCAAAAAGCACAATTTGGAAAATATGAATTTCCAGTACCAAATGATTCAAGAACATTCCTTATTGATGTTTATGGTAAAAAATATATGAAAATCCCAAAAAAGATCCGTAACCATGGACGTTTAACATATTATCGTGAAATTGAAGGTATTGAAGAAATATTTAACACCGCTGCTAATGAAATAAAAGAGGTTAATGATACTTATGGTTTTTAATAGATTTAAACAGAAATCTGATTCAGAAGATGAATTTGTAACACGAAAAGAATTCAATAAACTTAAAAAACTCGCAGATACTCATCAGGAGTATTTGAATAATATTTTCATATTCTATGAACTTGAACCAACCCCATTTTTAACTGAAATGCGCAGTTTATCATATGAATTAATGAATTTTTTCGATAATGTATGTAAAAAACATAATGTGGAATACTGGTTGGATTATGGAACATTATTGGGAGCTGTAAGACACGGAGATTTCATTCCATGGGATGATGATTTAGATGTTGGAATGATGAGATCCGATTATATGAAACTAGCAGAGATTTTTCAATCAGAAATCGATGAAAGCGGTCTTGAAAATGTTGACTGTGCTTATAAAATAGATAAACACGATAAAGTATCACAAAGATGGTTCCAGATAAACTACAGACGCCCGGAATTTAAAGGAAAATTTGTTGGAATAGATGTTTTTCCTTATGATTATATTGCAAACGCAGATACAGTTGAAGAAAAATATTATGATTCAAGAAAAAAATTCTACAAAAGAAGAACTGACGGTGAACCTATAAGGGAAGTTGTAAATCAACTATATGATGAGTTGAATTTAAATTTACAACCTGATAATCTTATTATCCCTGGTGTTGAAAATGTTCGTGGAAAAGTTAATTTATATAAATTCGCTGCTCTAGAATATGATAATATGTTCCCATTAAGAAGACTTAAATTTGGAGAATGTGAACTGTTAGCACCTAATGACAGTCATGATTATTTAAAACATATTTATGGTAAAAAATACATGCAGATTCCAAGTAAAATTCGTGACCATGGACGTTTAAACCGTTACAGAAAACAACCAAATATTATGGAAATGCTTAAAGAATCTAATGAAATGTTTAAAAAAGTTAATGAAAACTTCAAATTTTAAAATTTAAGGGTTTAGGATGTTTAACATATTCAAAAATAAAAAGAAGGTTAAAAAAACAAAAAAACCTCCAACTAAAACTGAATTCAATCAGTTGAAAAAATTACTTAATACTCATCAGGATTATTTAAATAATATTTATCTTCATCATGAACTTGAACCTGCACGTTATATGGAATTAATGAGAAGTATATCATTTGAATTATTCAAATTCTTTGATTATGTATGTGAAAAACATAATATAGAATACTGGTTGGATTTTGGAACATTACTGGGTGCTGTTAGACATGAAGGTTTTATTCCATGGGATGATGATTTGGATGTTGGAATGATAAGATCTGAATATTTACGATTTGTTGAAATCATCCAGGAAGAAATTGATAATAGTGGATTAATTGATGTTGTTGCAGTTTACAAGGTTGATGTTCGTGATAGAATTTCCAGAAGATGGTTTCAAATTGAATTCAGACGCCCTGAATTTAGAGGGAAATTTATTGGGATTGATATTTTCCCATATGATTTTATTGTAGACCCTGAAGATATAGAAGAAAAATTCTATGAATCAAGAGCTAAATTCTTTAAAAGAAGAACTGATGGTTTGAATATTCATCAGGTTGTTGAAAAAGTATATGGAGAATTGAATTTAACTTTTGAAAAACAAGACTATGTTATTCCTGGTGTTGAGGATGTTCGAGGTAATGTGGATATGTATGATTTTTGCACAATGCAATCAGATAAAATATTCCCATATAAAAAAGTTAAATTCGGTGGAAAAACATATAATGCACCAAATGACACTGATTATTATCTTAAAAAGATTTATGGTAAAAAATATATGAAAATACCAAATAATATTCATGATCATCGAAGATTAAACCGTTATATTAAACAACCAAATATAATGAACATGCTTGAAGAATCCAATAATATGATAATTGAAGTTAACAGAAACCTAAATATAAAATAAACTATGCAGGGGAGTGTTTTTAATTCATGTTTAAGAAATTTAAAAAGAATAATAATGATGAAATCACTGATTATCCAAATAAAAAAGAATTTAAAAAATTAGAAAAACTTATAAATACTCATCAGGATTATTTGAATAATATTTTTGTTTTCCATGAACTGGAATCAACACCATATCTTGAACTGATGAGAAGTATTTCTTATGAATTACTTAAATTCTTTGATAATGTCTGTGAGAAATATAATCTTGAATACTGGTTGGATTTCGGAACATTATTAGGTGCTGTTAGACATGAAGGTTTTATTCCATGGGATGATGATTTGGATGTTGGAATGATGAGAGAGGATTATTATAAATTCCTTGAAGTATTCCCTGAAGAACTTGAAAAAAGCGGTTTAAAATATGTTAAAACCCAATTTAAAATATCCAACTGGGATAATGGTTCTAAAAGATGGTTTCAAATTAACTCCAAACGACCTGAATTCAATGGTAAATTCGTAGGAATAGATGTTTTCCCATATGATTTCATAACAGAATTTGATGATGATTATATTGAAAGATTCCATAAACTACGACCTGATTTCTTTGAAGTATGGAAAGATGATGTTAGCCTACAAGATGCTATAAATCAAACCTGCAGCCATTTAAATCTAAGTTTAACAAAAACAGATTATTTCATCGCAGGTGTTGATGGAGGACGTTTCCAAACAGGATCCATATTTAAAATTCTAAAAACCGAAGATTTATTGCCATTGAAAAGAATTAAATTCGGAAAATATGAATTTCTAGCACCATCAAACTATGATAATTACCTTAAAGAGATTTATGGTAAAAAATACATGGAAATTGGTAAAACAATTAAAGACCATAACAGATTAAACAGGTATAAAAAACAACCCAATATCATTTCAAAGTTAAATGAATCCAATGATGAATTGTTAAAAGCAAATTCCAATTTCAAGTAAAAAAATCCATTTCTACTAAACTTTTATATAACCTTAATGACATATATTAATACATTAGGTGTTATAAATGCTGGATAAGTTTAAAAAGAATAATGGTACTAATAACAGTATTGATTTTAATAAGGATGAGTTTGTAACTCGAAAAGAATTTGAAAAATTAAAAAAATTAACTGAAACTCATCAACAATATTTAAATAATTTATTCATATTTTATGAACTTGAACCTACACCATTTTTAGAAGGAATGCGTGAATTATCATATGAATTAATGAAATTCGTAGATAATGTATGTGTTAAATATGATATTGAATTTTGGATGGACTATGGAACATTACTTGGAGCTGTAAGGCATAATGATTTTGTCCCATGGGATGATGATTTAGATGTTGGGATGATGAGAAAAGATTATAATAAACTGGTTGAAGTTTTACCAGTGGAAATAAAAGAAAATAATCTCACCAATCTCATTGCAGATTTTAAAATCGATAAACATAATAATATATCTAAAAGATGGTTTCAAGTATCATATAAACATCCGGGCATTAAAACAAAATTTATTGGTGTGGATTTCTTCCCATATGATTATATTAAAAAACAAGACAATGATTTATCCGCAGAATTCAACAATGCTTTAACTGAATATTATCATAATCCAACTGAATTCACATTAGAAGAATATTTAGATAAATTCTATCAAGATTTTAATCTTTCTTTAGAAAAACAGGATAATATCATTTCCGGAGTTGATAATTTACGGGGAAATATCCGTCAGTTCACATTATACCGTACTATCCAATTTAAAACCGAAGATTTATTCCCATTAAAAAGACTTAAATTCGGCAAATATGAATTGCCTGCACCTGAAAATCCAAGAAAATATCTTATAGATATTTATGGTAAAAATTACATGCAAATTCCAAGAAAAATCAGAGACCATGGAAGATTAAATAAATTTAAAAAAAGAGAAAATGTAATGGAAATGCTTGAAGAAGGTATAAACATGCTTAAAAAAGCTAATGAAAATTATATATAAAAAAGGGTTTAAAAAATGACATTTATCAGTATTATTATTCCATTTGACACAGTAGAAAGATATTTAAAAGACTGTTTAGATAGTCTGGCTGAACAGAAACTAAATGATGCAGAAGTAATTTTAATTTTAAATGGAAATCATGAAAACATCGATGATTTACTTAACCAATACAAAAACAATTTAAACATAATAACTAAAACCTTCGAAGAAAGGATCGGGGTTGGAAAAGCAAGAAACGAAGGTTTAAAAATAGCTAATGGAAAATATGTTTACTTTATAGATGCAGATGATTATCTCTACAAAGACGCATTAGCAAAACTAGTTAACACAGCTAAAAAAACAGACGCTGATTTTATAAATGGAGAAAGATACGGAACAGCATTCATTAAAGAAAGATTTGAAGAAATATTCCTTAAAAGAAATAAAGAACCATTAGAACAAAAAAAATTATCAGACATAAAATTTTCAATGAGACTACTTGTTGGAAGAAAAACCAATAAAAAAGAAGTTCTAACAGTACTCCACTCCTTAATTAAAAAAGAAAAAATAGGGGATGTTCTTTTCGATGAAAATAACAGATACTTCTCAGATTACACATTTCTCACATCAATCATACCAAAATTAAACACATTCAAAGGAATTACCAATGCAATTTATGCTAAAAGAAACCGGGATGATCCAATCAACTTAACTTCACTAAACCAGGAAGAATTTGATGATTCATTTTTAAGCTACGCACAAGCTTATAAAGAAGTCTTAGATGTTGTTAATAAATTAAATGATGAAAACCCTGAAGAAAAATATATTCATCTTAAAGATGAAATGGCAGATACCTTTTTCGACTATTATAATAAAGTATTCGGACCTAACTTTTTAAGCAGTGATGATCCTAACTGGAAAGAAGTAGTTTATCCGATAATGAAACAAATATCATATGAATTCAACATGAAAGATAAATCCTTCTTCCAGAAAAGAGAAATACAAGCATTCCAGGAAGACAATATAAATAAATTATCAAGATTCATTAAATTAAGAGTTAATTTCAAAAAAACCATACGTGTATTCAGAAGCAGATGGAGATTTAAAACATTCATTTACTTCAGATATTATAATAGAAAACCTGTTAATAAAAAACAAATAATATTCGAAAGTTTCCTAGGTAAATTTTACTCAGACAGTCCTAAATATTTATATGAATATTTATATAATACTTATGGTGATGAATACGATTATGTATGGGTTGTTAATGATAAAAACATTGAAATACCTGGAAATCCTAAAAAAGTAAAAAGATTCACATTAAAATTCTATAAAGAATTAGCAAAATCAAAATATTGGGTTATAAACGGACGTCAAGCATCAAGACTAGCTAAAAAAGACTCACAAAGAATAGTATCAACCTGGCATGGGACCCCACTTAAAAAACTAGGATTAGACATAGGTAATGTTCACACAAGAGATCCTAATATTAAAAAATCATATATTAAAGTAGCAAAAGAATGGGATTATTTAATATCACCAAACAAATACACAACAGACATTCTAAGAAGCGCATTCGGATATGAAGGTAAAATCTTAGAAACAGGATATCCACGTAACGATATCTTATATAATGCAGATGAAAATGATATTAAACAAATTAAAAAAGACCTAAACCTACCTGAAGATAAAAAAATCATATTATATGCTCCAACATGGAGAGATGATGAATATTATGATGCAGCTAAAATGCATTTTGAATTAAAACTGGAATTAGATAAACTTCAAAAAGCATTAGGTGATGAATATATATTATTAGTCAGAACACATTATTTCATCTCAGACAACCTGGATTTATCCAAATATAAAGGATTTGCATTTGATGTGAGTAAATATGATGATATTGCAGAATTATATCTGATCAGCGATATTTTAATCACAGATTACTCAAGTGTATTCTTTGACTTTGCAAACCTTAAAAGACCAATATTATACTACACATATGATCTTGATAAATATGAGAATGTACTAAGAGGATTTTACATAGATATTCATTCAGAAGTACCAGGACCATTATTAAAAACAACTGATGAAATAATAGATGCAATTATAAATATTGAAGATGTTAAAGCAGAATATAAAGAGAAATATGATATTTTCTATGAAAGATTCTGTGGAATTGAAGACGGGGATGCATCTAAAAGGATTGTTGATAATATTAAAAAATAAGGCCAATAAGAAGTTTTTTTCTTTATAATTTAAAATTATAAATACATAAATATGGTTAATGATAAAAATTACTATTAGTAGAAAAAAATATTCTACTATAGTTATAACTATTTTGGTGTTTTAAAATGAAAAAAAAGATAGGTATTTTATTGGCTTTAGTATTAGTAGCTTTCTTAGTTATGGGTACTGCAAGCGCTGGTTTATTTGATTTTTTAGGGGGAAATAATTCATCTAATAATTCAATTGCTAATGATGAAAATACTTTTGTCGTTGGTTTTGATGCTGAATTCCCACCATACGGATATAAGGACGACAGTGGAAACTACACTGGTTTCGACTTAGACTTAGCAAAAGAAGTTTGTGAAAGAAACAATTGGACATTCCAAGCTCAACCAATTGATTGGGATGCTAAAGATGCTGAATTAGAATCAGGTTCTATTGACTGTATCTGGAACGGATTCACTATTGACGGAAGAGAAAACGACTACTTATGGTCAAATCCATACTTTGACAACAAACAAATATTTGTTGTAAAAGCAGATTCCGGAATCTCCACTATAGCTGATTTATCTGGGAAAAATGTGGAAACACAAAAAGATTCCTCTGCATTAGCAGCTCTTGAAGGAGACAATAGTACAATCTCAGAAACATTTGGAAGTTTAACCCAAGTAGCTGATTATAACACTGCATTCATGGACTTAGAATCAGGTGCATGTGATGCTGTAGCTATGGATATTGGTGTTGCAGAATACGACATTAAAAACAAAAACAATTCAGATGATTTCTCAATCTTAGATGAATACATCACAACTGAAAAATACGGTATTGGATTTAAAAAAGGAAATGACGCTTTAAAAGACCAAGTACAAAAAACATTAGATGAAATGTTTGAAGACGGTACTGTTGCAAAAATAGCTAAAGAATATGGTATTTCCAAAGATGCTTTAATCCAACCTTAAAAAAAATATACTATTTGAGAGGAGAGAATTAAATATATGATTTTAAATAATGTAATTTCACAATTACTAGGTGGTATGGTTACTTCTATTGAAATATTCCTACTCACCCTTTTATTCTCTCTTCCTCTTGGTTTATTAGTTGCCGGAGGAAGAATGAGTAAATTCGGACCACTTAGATGGTTAATGAAAATATATATTTCAATAATGAGAGGTACACCATTAATGTTACAGTTAATTGTTGTATTTTTCGCACCATATTATGTGTTTGGTTTAAATCTTTCTTCAGATTACAGGTTTTTATCAGTAATTATTGCATTCACTATTAATTACGCAGCATATTTTGCTGAAATTTATAGAGGTGGAATTGAATCAATTAACAGCGGACAATATGAAGCTGCACAGGTACTTGGTTATTCAAGAATAGAAACATTTTTCATAATCATAATGCCTCAAGTGTTTAAAGTAATTCTTCCCTCAGTCACTAACGAAGTTATAACTCTTGTAAAAGATACTTCACTATCATTCGTAATTGCAATACCTGAAATGTTCACAGTTGCTAAACAAATTGCAGCAGCAGACGCATCAATTGCAGCATTATTAGTAGCAGGTATATTCTATTATGTATTCAATGTACTGGTTGCATTTGTAATGGAATACCTTGAAAAAAGAATGGATTATTATGAATAGGTGATTATTATGAGTTTACTTGAAATAAAAAATATTAAAAAAAGCTTTGATGATAATGTTGTTCTAAAAGATATTTCTCTAAATGTTGAGAAAGGAGAAGTTTTAGCAATAATAGGTCCATCAGGTTCCGGTAAATCAACATTACTTAGATGCATAACTGATCTTGAAACTGAAGATAGTGGAGAAATTAATTTTGAAGGAACTTTCGGTTTAGTATTCCAAAATTTCAACTTATTCCCACACCATTCTGTAATAAAAAACATTACTCATGCACCATTAAAAGTGCAGAAAAGAGATAAAGAAGATGTTTTTGCTCATGCAAGAGATTTACTTAAAAAAATGGGTTTGGAAGATAAAGAAGATGCTTATCCCTGTGAATTATCAGGGGGTCAGCAACAACGTGTATCTATTGCAAGAGCACTTGCAATGAATCCGGATATTCTATTCTTTGATGAACCTACATCAGCATTGGATCCTGAATTAACTGGTGAAATATTAACAGTTATAAAAGATTTAGCTGCTGAAAAAATGACAATGGTCATTGTTACACATGAAATGGCCTTTGCCCGTAATGTTGCAGATAACATTATTTTCATGGATGATGGTGTTATTGTAGAGCAAGGCACTCCTGAAGAAGTCTTTTCATCTGATAATCCGAGGATGAAAGAGTTTTTAGGAAAATTCTATGATTAAATTATATTTTTATCCTTTTTTAATACTTTTTCACTTTCACCTAATTTTAATTAAATTTATAAAATTTAAAAAATATATTATATATTATATAAATTTAGGGGGTATTTAGTTTATATGAAGTGTCCTAATTGTGATAGTGAAAATTCAGATTCAGCAAAATTTTGTAAAAAATGCGGAACATCACTTAAAAAAGATTTAAATCATAAAAATATGATTAATTCAATGAATAAGGATAAAAATAACAACACTACCAAATATATTATCATTGCTTTAATCATAGTTGCCGTGGTTTTAGCAGGAGTATTTATCTATATTAATATGAGTTCAAACAATAATCAATCTTCTCATAATATCACTCCACTTCAGGATGATAATGAAGAAATAAATGCTACAAATACAAATTCACAATCCTCCCAGGCATCACAAACCACTAATTCAATGTCAATACTGGGAGGTAGTTTTGAAACAGGAAGCAGTTTAAAAGATAAAACTCATGCTTCAATATTTGTAGGTTCCAATCATGCAGGTGAAAAAGTCACCATTCAAATTAAATATTCTCGTGATGGAAATGCACTGAATTCAGGGAATATGGTTCCTAAAACAGTTGATTCATCAGGATATGTTAATGTAAACAGTGCTGATGCATATAAATATTATCCAGATTTTGCTGAAATTAAATTATATGATGATTCAGGTAATTTACTTGACTCTAAAAATGTAAATTTAAGTCCTGATAGTGGTGTTCAAACTTTCTAAACACCACATTTTTTTTTCTATTTTTTGTCGAAAAATATTTAATTTAAAAAATAGTAATATTAAAATTAATGAATTTATCAGATTTTAATATTAATAAAAGCGATAAAATATTTTTAATAATTCTATTTATTTTCGCATTTTTATGTACTTTAAAAATGACATTATTCTGTTTATCAGGAGGAATTTTAAATCCAGATGTTAGTCTTTATTTAATAAGTGGACTTAAATATGCTGGAATGGATTATTATAATATTGTTAATCCACATGATTTATATTTCACTCCAGTAATTTCGTTTTTATCATCATTATTTTTCAGATTAGGTTTTGTTAACCAGTCAGTGATAATGATTATAACAGGTATTTTTGGATTTTTCGGATATATTGGATTATATTTACTTTTAAGAAATAGATTTAATCCATTATTAAGTTTATCTGGAGTAATTATATATGGTAGTTTGTCAGTGGTATTGTTTAATCTGGGAAAAGGTTTAATTGATTTACCTGCTGTGTCTTTTTCAATATGGGTGTTGGTTTTTGCAATAATGGCTATTGATAAAAATCCTAAATATTATTTAATTGTATTTCCATTATTTGTAATTGGATTTTTTGTTAAATATATTGTTGGATTCACATTACCATTAATTGTTTTATATTATTTATTCAATAAAGACTTGTTCAATCTTTTAAACACTGATAAAAAACAATTGAAAAATATTCTATCTAATTATCTTAAATCCAAGGAATTTAAATATATATGTATTTCATTAGTTATTGCTTTGATTTTAGCGGTTATTATTTGTAAAACATTAATTTTAGATTTTGGCGGTTCATTAACATTTTTCAATCAATCTGTACGTACTTTTACTGAATCTGGTTTTAATGAAAATTCAATTAACTATCTGTTGGATAAATTATTCTATGTGCATAAATTACCTTATGTATTATTCATATTACGTCGTTCAGGTAATGTTTTAACCACTTTAATAATTGGAATTTTCAGTATTGGATTTATATTAGCTTTATTTAATCTTTTAAGAAACATTAAAGTTTTCAAATATTTAAAAAATAATAAATTATCATTTAATAACAGATATTTCAGTAAATTATTAGTATTATTATTGGTTTTATCTGTTATTGGTGTTTTTGTTGGTTTTAAATATTTATCTAATAGTATGTTTTCAAACATTTGTGTTCTTATTGCAATTACCTGTATTTTTGTGATTTTTGAAAAATATAATATTACTAATAAGAATTTCCAGTTTGATTTGTTGTTTTTAGCATATTTCAGTATTACTTTTATTTTTATTTCTCTTTATCCGATTAAAGTGGCCCGTTATTTTTTAATGGTGTTGCCGGCTTTTATTTATTTCATTGTATGGGGATTGGATTCTATTACTAATTTCTGCAATACTAGATTTGATGATTGTGAATCTTTCAAGTTTAAATTAACTAATAATTTTGATGTTAATTATTCAAAATCAGCTAGTATTGTTCCTGTATTGGTGATTTTATTATTTTTAATTTCAACTGTTTTATTCATTGGTCCTATGCAGTTGGATGATCATAATAAGGTTTATGATGATGTTTTAAAACAGGGTTTTGTTAATGATTTGGTGGATGCATGTGATTATATTAAAAATACTGATGCTAATTATCATTCCAAATCATTCGCTTCATATAATCATCATGAAAGAACAATAAGATGGTATTTAAATGTTAATGTTACTATTCTGGATGAGGAAAGTCCAGATTTAGAGGAATTTAATAATACTACTTATATTATTCTAAAATATGATAAAGATTTTGATAATTATCATAAGATTAAAAATTGTGGAGATTTCAATATATATCAGCACAATTAACTATATTTCCTCTTTTACTCTTTTTTTGTAAAATAAATTTGATTAAAAGCACACATTTATATGTTAAAATTAATAAATGTATTACTAAACGATATGGGATTTTAAATAGGAGGTATTATTATAAACTTATCTAAAATGTTAAGTGTTTTATTAATCGTTTTATTTGTCTTATTAACTGTAAATTCCATTAACGCTGAAAATGTCACTGATATTGTTAGTTCAGATTCCAATGATACTGCACTAAACACCCATAATGATATATCAAATACAATGGGAAGCACATCAGTCAACACTTTCACCAGTTTATCCACACAAATAAACGAAACAGATGAAAACACAACTTTAAGTTTAAAAGGATATTATAAATACAATAAAGAAATAGATGGAAATCTAACAGAAGGTATAGGAATATTTAAAAACATGACCATAATAGGTTATGATGCATGTATAGATGGGAATAACTTTGCAAAAGGATTATATATTGCACCTAATTGTACTGTTGTTCTAAAAAACATCATATTTAAAAATTGTTATGGTGAAACCAACGGAGGAGCATTAAACGTTGAAAATAATTGTAATATAACAATCATTAACTGTACATTCTTCAACAACATGGTTTACAATGCAAATGGAGGAGCAGTATCTGTTCGCAGCGGATCAATAGTTGATGTATACAGTACAATATTTTCCAACAACACAAGTATCCGTGTTAGTGATCTTGAATGGAAAGAATTTAAAAGAGGAATGGGAAGTGCAATATGCGCATCACTAGGTGTTCAATTATCCCTATATAATTCAACATTCAAAAACAATGATGCATACTTAGCCACAGTACTATTAGTTAGTTACAGTGGACCATCCTATAATATGAGTACATTATATGTAAACGGCTGTTTATTCGACAGTAATGTTTCCCCAAGTAGTGTTGCAATATACCTAGATGAATTAGGTAGAGGAAAAATTTTAAACACAGTATTCAGAAACAACCATGCTGATAAAGGTGGAACATTAGTATTAGACGCATGTTTATCCGCATTAGTTGAAAACTGTTCTTTCGAAGGAAACTCAGCTTTAAAAGGAGGAGCAATTCAAATTAAAGTATTTGAATATGTATACAGAAGTAACGTAACTATTAAAGGATGTAACTTCACTAAAAACAAAGCATCACAACAAGGTGGTGCAGTATATGCAAAATACGGATTAACAAAAATCATAAACTGTAACTTCAATGAAAACTACTGTGAAGAAGGAGGAGCAGTATTCACCAAATTCGCAACAGTAGATATAGCTAACTGTACATTCAATAAAAACTCAGCAGGATATGGTGGAGCTTTACTTTTAAAATCAGACAGTAACAATGTTGCCAACTCAATATTCACAAGTAACACTGCAACCATTAAAGGAGGAGCAATATACTCTAAAATGGAACAAATATCATATTCCAATTGTGTATGCAGCAATAACAATGCACCAATCGGAGTAAACATTTACGGAGTATTCGTCGCACAAGTAACAGAAATCAACTCATACTTCGGTGAAGTATCACTATCAATCAAACTATCTTCACCTTGGAATGTACCACTATCCCAAAAAATCAAACTAACATTTAAAGGAGACCATACCTATAAAACAGGATGGTTAAAAACAGATAGTAACGGACATTTAACTGTTGAAATACCATTAGACATTGATGCAGGCAAATATACATTAACAATAACAATGGAAGGAGGAGTATGTTATATTAACCCAACAATCAGTGTTGTTAAAGCCCCATCCAAATTATTTGTTAAAAAATTATCTGCCAAATATAATTCCGGAAAAATCTGGAAATTCTATGCAAAAAACACAAAAACAGGTAAAAAAATTCCATATGCAAAATTATACTTACATGTCTACACTGGTAAAAAATACACAACCTATAAAGCTACAAGTAACTCTAAAGGATGGGTGAAATTCGACACTTCCAAATTACCAATAGGAAATCATAAAGTGAAAATAGTTTCACAAAATAAAAACATTAAACTATCTAAAACAAAAACTTCCATAAATATTAAAAAAGGATCTGCTAAAGCATCCGCAGATGAAGAAGTTGAAAAATCATCAAAATTAGAAGTTACTGTTAAATCAGGAGATAATGTTATTAAGAAAACTAAATTCCAGTTAAAATATTACTCTGGTGGTAAACTTAAAACAATAAAAGTTAAAACAAACTCTAACGGTGTTTTCAAAATAAGTACTAAAAAATTATCCAAAGGATCACATAATTTTGTATTATTATTGAAAAATAATAATTATAATGTTAACTCTAAATTTAAAGTCAAAATTATTTAAATTCCTTTATAATAATAATTTTTTATATTTATTTTATTATTTTCTTTTTTATAAAATGACTATATTTTTAAAATAATCACTATTTTTTTATATATTAAAGTAAAATCTTAAAGGAGAGTCTTTTTACAATGACAAAAAATGCAATAATTTTAGCAGCAGGTAAATCAAATCGCTTCGCACCTTTTACATATGAAAAACCAAAAGGATTATTTATTGTTAAAGGAGAAGTGTTAATTGAAAGACAAATAGAACAATTAATAGAATCAGGAATAAAAGACATATATGTAGTAATCGGTTATATGAAGGAGAAATTCTTCTACCTGGAACGTAAATACAGTGAAGTTACATTAATAATAAACAATACCTTCGGAAAATACGGTAATATTTACTCATTATATGTTGCAAGACAATATTTAGCAAATACTTTCATCTGTTGTGCAGATCATTACTTTACAAAAAATCCCTTCATAGATGATAATGAATTAAATTTATCATACAGAGCTTGCTCTTATCTTGAAGGAAACTTCCGGGAATTCGGTGTTGACTGTTCAGATGCAGATATTATCACTGACTGTTATATTGGGGGCAGTGATGGTGAAGCAATGATTGGTCATGCTTATTTTAATGAAAAATTCTCAAATAAATTCCGTCAGCTTTTAGAAGAGGAAATTAATAACTTCGGTGTTGTTAATATGTTCTGGGAGGATTATTATGCAACACATATTAAAGATTTAACTTTATTTAAAAAAGAATTTGGAAATGATGAGATTTTTGAATTTGAAGATATTGATGATTTAAGACAGTTTGACAGTGATTTTCTTTTAAATGTTGATTCTGAAATTGTTGAAAACATATGTAAAACACTTAAATGTCATCCTAATGAAATTTCCAATATTGATATTATTAAAGCAGGTTTAACTAATGCTTCTTTCAAATTCACTGTTGAAAATACAGAATATGTATACAGACATCCTGGAGGTACAGCGGATAGTTTAATTGACCGTCGAACTGAAGTTTACACTCAAAATCAGGCAAAAAAATATGAATTGGATGATTCATTAATCTATATCAGTCCTGAAGGTTGGAAAATATCCTATTTTATCCAGAATATTATTCCATGCGATATTATTAACAATGAAACTCATTTAAAACAGTGTATGGATGCTTTACATAAAACTCATGAAATCCCAATATCTGATGATGTTAAATTATTTGATAATGTTGTTGAAGCTAAAAGATTAATCAACCTTGCCTGTGCTACTAAAGGTAATTTATTCAAGGAATTTGAAGAAATGATATCTAAAATAGATCAGGTTGATGAGTTTGTTAAAGCAGAAAGAGAAAAATATGGTATAAACCTTACTGTTTGTCATAATGATGTTTATGAACCTAATTTCATCTCAACATCAGATGATGATTTTTATCTGATTGACTGGGAGTATTCTGGAGTTAATGATCCTGTAAATGATGTGGCCTGTATTTTCACACGTTATGAGTATGATGACAGTATTCGTGACATGCTTTTAAAAGCATATTATGGACGTGAATTAACTCCATTAGAACACAGGCATGCAATGGCTCAAGCTGTTTTATCTGCTTTTTATTGGATTAGTTGGGGTTTATTTAAAGGAAGTGTTGGTGAAGAAGATGGATTTTTCTTCCTACCAGCATTCAGATATGTTTTAGATAATGTTGATGAAGTTATTGAAAGTTATAAGGAGTTATAATAATTATGAATGTTCCTATTATATTAGCAGGGGGAGTTGGTTCAAGAGTTGGAGCTGACAAGCCAAAACAATTTATTGAGGTTTTAGGAAAACCTGTACTTGTATATACAATTGAAGCTTTCCAAAACCACCCTGAAATCGATGCTATTGAAGTAGTATGTATTGAAAGTCATATAGATTATTTAAAAGAATTAATTGAAGAATATAACTTGGATAAAGTTAAATGGATATGCAAAGGAGGTGTTGATTTCCAACATTCCGTGATAAATGGGGTTAATAATCTTCGAAATGAATTGAACGATGACGATATTGTTCTTGTTCATTATGGTGCATCTCCATTTGTAACCTCTGATATTATTAGTGATGCAATCAGAGTATGCAAAGATAAAGGCAATTCTTCTCCAGCAATATCTTCACCATTGCTCCTTGGAAGTAATGATGGTGATAAATCTTTAAATTGGATTGATCGTGATCAGGTGATGATTTTAAATGCACCGCAGTGTTTTAAATATTCATATGTAACAGAATTATTTGATGAGGCAATTGAAAAAGATTTACTGGATAAAGTTGAACCTCACACCACTACTTTAATGTATTTAATGGGTCGGGAAATCTATTTATCAAAATCAAATCAATTAAATATCAAAATAACAACAAAAGAAGATATTGATTTGTTCAAAGGTTATGTTTTAATGCGTCAAAATGAAAATAAATAAGATTTTATCTAAAATTATATTTTTAAAATATTAGAAATATATAAAAGAGAAAAAGAATAAATATTATAATATTGGTGATATATTATGGATGATAAAAATTATTGGACTGAGTATTATTCTACTCATTCAAAACCAACTGGAGCATCTACATTCGCAGAATTCGTAGTTGACAGATTAGAAGCTGGTAAAAATTTAATTGAACTTGGTTGTGGAAACGGAAGGGACAGTTTATTTTTCAGTGAAAACAATGTTAATGTAGTTGCTGTTGATCAAGTATGTAGTGAAATGGAATATTTAAATGAACACTATGCAAATGATAATATTACATTTGTTTGCGGTGACTTTACTAATCTTGCTGAAAGCAGTGAAGATATAATTAACAATACTCAATTCGATTATATTTATTCAAGATTTACTTTCCACTCAATTAACGAAGCAAAAGAAGATAGGACTCTTGCTTGGATAACTCAACATTTGGATGAAGGTGGATTATTTTTATTGGAAGCTAGAAGTTTAAACGATCCTATGTTTAAAAAAGGTGATGCTTTAAGTGAAACTGAAAACTTCACCAACCATTATAGAAGATACATGGATTTAGATAAATTCACAAAAAAACTTGAAGATTTAGGTTTTGAAATCTTATTCAAAATCGAAGATAAAGATTTAGCTCCTTATAAAGATGATAATCCTTATGTTATAAGAATTGTTGCTAAAAAATAAATTATTCAAATTTAAATAAATGATTTTAAATTAATAAAAATCATTTACATTACTATTTTTTTTTTGGGAAATGACATTAATTTCTGTAATATTGCCTGTTTTTAATGGTGAAAAATATATTGGAAAATCTGTTGAAAGTGTTTTAAAGCAAACATTCACTGATTTTGAACTTATAATTGTAAATGACGGTTCAACGGATTCTACATTAAATATTTTAAACAGATTCAATGATTCCAGGATTATTATAATTAATCAATCTAATCAGGGACCTGGTGCAGCTAGAAATAATGCATTAAAAGTTGCTTCAGGCAAGTATATTATGTTTTTGGATTCTGATGATTGGTATGATGAGAAAGCTTTGGAAGTTGCTTATTTTGAAGCAGAGAAATATAATAGTGATTTGACTTTTTTTCAAATGGTTAATTATGATAATGGTAGAGTATATGGTAATGATTGGTTTTGTCTGAAGATTTTTGATGATTCATTTGAAAATAGGGTTTTTAAACCTTGTGAAACTCCAGGTTCTATTTTTGATTTGTCTGTTGGTGTTTGTCAAAAAATTTACAATCATAGTTTTTTAAAAAGAATTAATGCCCGATTTCCTGAGGAGATTTATTTTGAGGATATGCCTTTTTTCTATTATGTATTTTTAAAAGCAGATAGGGTTTCTATTGTTAAAGAGAAGTTGTATTTTAGAAGGAAGCATGATGAGTCTATTACTTGTGTTGTTGATGAGAAGTTTTTTGACACGGTTAGGGCGGGGCAAGTGTTAATGAAGATTTTCATTGAAAATGACTGGTATGATACATATAAATTCGATTTGATTGCCTATAAAATTAATGGTCCTCGATTTGCTTTAAGAGATCTTGATGAAAAACATAAACCTATGATGTTTGATTTAATTAAAAAGGATTATACTGAAATTAAATCAACACCATATTACAAGGATTTTCTAGATAATCTTGGACCTGTAAAAAAGAAATTCTTCACAAAAGTTTTAAACTCAAAAAATTATAAAGAATTTTCATCCTAAAAAAATATTCCGCTAAAACTCACATTATGACAAACACAATATCTGCAAAGGGATCTTTCATCTTTAATATATTTAACACGTCCTTTACAATAATAGGTATTGTTAAATAAATACACATCATCTTTCTTATCTTCACTAAAAGGATGTAGGGGTTTTTTAGCAATTAAAGCAAGATATAATGAAATATTCTGAGTGAATCTTTTATTCAACTCATCCCCACCAGCATACTTATCAAAATAAAAACTAATGTCAGAACGGAGATTTTTAATTACATTATCCTTAATTTCAAAATCATCCTCTATTTCTATAGAAAATATTTCCTTATAAATCCCAGTATTATATTTGGCAAGTTTTTTAGTAAGAGGATCTTTATATCTTTCATCAGTTACTTTATTTTCCAAATATTCAATAGGATAATCTTTCAAATCCTTACGTATTATCTGTAATAATTTTGATGCTTTCATAATATTCCTTTATTTTTCAAAAGCTCTCTTGGATTATCAACAAGAGCTTTCATTGCTTCCTCATGAGTTAATCCGGCACCCTGTGCGATTTGATAGGATTTCTCAAATGTTATAATATTATCAGGGGAATGTGTATCTGTATTTACCAGGAGTTTATTTCCCACTTCACGTGCAATATTTGCCACATGACCATTTCCAAGACAATGTCCGTTTCTAGCAGATATTTCCAGATATATATTATTTTTCAATGCAATTTCTGCTTCTTCACGTGTTATTAATCCTGGATGTCCTAGTATATCAACATGTTTGGATTCAACAGCTGCCCGGTTGGTTCCTGGTGTTACAGGTTCGTTTAATGTTTCACCATGCACCACTACAATTTCAGCTCCTAATTCCTTTGCTTTTTTAGCAATTCCATCAATTGATTCACATGGTGCATGTGTAACTTCTGCACCTAAAACAACGGTAATGTCCCAATTGGCATTTATATCATCAATTGCATCTTGAATTGCAGGTATTGTATCTACATTTGACCAGTCAACATGGTCTGTTATTGCGATTACTTCATGATTAAGTTTTAAAGCTCTTCTTGCAAGTTCTGAAGGTAATAATTCTCCGTCACTGAATAAACTATGCATGTGTAAATCGATTCTTTTTGCCATATTAATAGTTTATATAATACCTTGAATATATAATTTATATAAACTTAAATTATTAATTTGAGGTTGTAATATGAAAGCAAAGGCTGTGAAAATAACAGATGGTGTATATTGGGTTGGAGTTATCCATTGGAATAGTAGAACTTTCCATGGATATGGTATTCCTGGAACTACTTATAATGCATATTTAGTATTTGGGGATGAAAAAACTGTTTTAATTGATAATGCTTATAAAGGTTTGCAGAATCAGTTGGATGCAAGAATTGAAGATGCATTTGCACAGGAAGGTAAGGATATTAAAATTGATGTTTTTGTTCAAAACCATTCTGAAATGGATCATTCCACTTATTTAAGAGATACTATTAATAAGTATAATCCTGATGCTGAAATTTATGCTTCTCAGAATTGTATTAATTTTTTAGAAGCACAATATCATAATTTCTCTGATTTGGAGATTAATGCTGTGGGAACTGGTGATGAATTGGATATTGGTGGTAGGACTTTAAAATTTGTTTCTGCTCCTATGCTTCACTGGCCTGATAGTATGTTCACATTTTTAGCGGAAGAGGGAATTTTATTTTCTAATGATGCTTTTGGTCAGCATGTATGTCATTCTTACAGGTTTGATAAGGATTATTCTCTTGATTATTTGCTTAGGGAAGCTCAAAAGTATTATGCTAATCTTGTAACTTTAGGTTCTCCTATGCTTAGGATGAAGTTGCAGGAGTTAACTGATAATGGTTTGTTGGAACAGATTAAAATGATTGCTCCTTGTCATGGTCAGATTTGGACTAATCCGGGTCCTATTGTTGAAAAGTATTCTGAATGGGGTTCTGGTGTTTGTAAGGATAAGATTACTGTTATTTATGATACTATGCATCATTCTACTGAGAAATTAGCTTATCAGATTGCTGAGGGTATTATGAGTGAGGGTGTTGAGGTTAAAATGTATTTCATGCAGGAAGATGGTCCTGATGATGTTATTACTGATATTTTAGATTCTAAAGCTATTGCTATTGGTGCTCCTACTATGATGAATAAGCCTTTCCCTAGAATTGGTAATATGATGTATTGGTTGGATTGTGTTAATTTTAAAGGAACTGGTAGTGAAAAGAATGCTTTGGTTTTCTCATCTAAAGGATGGGGTGGTGGAGCTGTTGCTAAACTTCAAAGTGATTTGGAGGCTGCTGGTTTTACTGTAACTGATACTATGGATGTTTTATTTGTTCCTGATGAGGATGTTTTAGAGGAAGCTTTTAATAAAGGTGCTGAGCTTGCTCGTTCTATTAAAGAATAATATTTAGTTTTTATTATTCTTTTTTTATTCTTTTTTTTAGTTTTGTTGTGGGGGTTATGTTTATATAGTATTTTTTACCATATTATAATTTAGGTATGACTAAATTTTTTAGGTGATAATATGGACGACATGGTACAAGCAAGAGAAAACCTACATAAAATCAACAAAAAACGTGAAAAACAAAGCAAATCAAAAACAAAAAAAATTAAAAACTTCTTTTTCGGATGCTGTAAAAACAAATAGAAATCCAAAAACATTAATTAATATAAAAAAACATAATATAAAACATTATGTCAAAAACAGTACTCGTACCGGGACACATCACAGGATTTTTCACAATAGAAAACCATCACATATCCCTTAAAAACGGATCACGTGGTGCAGGATTCCTACTTACAAAAGGAGTTAAAACAACAATCTCCAAATCCAATAAACAACAAATAGAAATAAACAAAGGAGATACATCAATAATTAATGAAGTTTTAAAAATAATGGATGTTGAAAATAATTTTAAAATAATCCAAGACATTCAATTACCAATAGGATCAGGTTTCGGCACATCCGCAGCATCAGCATTCAGTTTAACCTTAGCCATAAATGAATTTTTAAAATTAGGATATTCAAAAGAAACCTGTGGTCAAATCGCACACATGGCAGAAATAAATCTTGGTGGAGGTTTAGGTGATGTTATTGCTCAAACAGGTCATGGGCTGGTTTTAAGAACACAACCTGGAGCACCTGGAATTGGTGAGATAAAATCTTTTGAACATGATGTTTACATTGCATGGAAAACATTTTCAAAACTTGACACTGCAAGTATTATTAATAATCCACATCACAAACAGGTTCTATGTGATGTTGGTTTAAAATATCTTGAATTTTTTGAAGAAAAATCAAGTTTAAGGAATTTTCTGGATTTTTCAAATAAATTCTGTCATGAGACAAAATTACTGTCAGATGAAGTTGAAAATTTAATTAATTATTTTAATTCTTCAACTGATATTTTAGGTAGTTCAATGGCCATGCTTGGAAATACTGTATTTGCATTTGCATATAATGAAGATGCATTTAAAACCCTTGACATTGAAGACTTACATATAGATAAACTTAATAATACAGGTATTGTTTATGATTAAATTAAGTTACAATATTAAAAACTACCGAAAAGACATAACCGATTTTGTAAAACCAACAGACACAATAATAGAACTGGGATGTCATACCGGAGGCACAACAAAAATACTTCCAAAAACCTGCAACATAATAGCAATAGACAACTCTCCAGAAGCACAAAAAGAAATGGAAAAACTAACTCACGTTAAATTCATAAACGCAGACGCACGACTACACAACGTTATAGCAACAGTATTTAAACTAACACAAAAATGTGACATACTAGCAATTGATCTGGGCGGAGGATATCATCCAGATACAGTATTTAAAGTATTCTATATCTGGTCATCAACATTCAAACCAAAACACACAATAATAAGAAATAGAGGAATACTGGAATTTGTCAACTCAACACAAAATAATGAAAAAGAACATATTTCAAACCAGGGATTTTTAGAATCATATCATGACTCAGGAATCCCACCACAAATTAAAGAATTTGATTTATGGACACCATCACTAAAAAAATAATCATAATTAATTATTTATTCTCATACTGAAATTTTTTTTGCATGGTATATAGCTTTTGATTAATATTTTAATGTTTATAACATTTTTTCATAATATTAATTATTCAATATTTAATTTTATTATATTATCCTTGATTAAATGTTTAAATTGAACTTATATATTGTATATTTTTGTACAATTAATATTAAATAATATTATAGATATAATTATAAAATGAGGTTTAAAAAATGATAGGTAAAAAGATTCGTTTAGAAAGAATCATAAACAGAAATACAGGAAGAACAGTTATAGCACCAATGGACCATGGTGTATCCAGCGGACCAATTCCAGGAATCATCGACATGGATAAAACAGTCGAAAGCATCTCCCAAGGAGGAGCAGATGCAATACTAATGCATAAAGGAATTGTAAAACAAGGACACAGAGGATACGGAAAAGACATAGGTTTAATCGTACACCTATCCGCAAGTACCTCCCTCGCACCAGACCCAAATGACAAAGTAACAGTAACAAGTGTGGAAAAAGCAATACAACTTGGAGCAGACGCAGTATCCATACATGTAAACCTAGGATCAGACACAGAAAGCCAAATGCTACAAGAATTAGGTGAAATCGCAGAAACCTGTGACTACTGGGGAATGCCACTACTTGCAATGATGTACCCGAGAGGTCAGAAAGTAGAAAACGAACACGACGTAGAATTTGTAAAACACGCAGCACGTGTAGGATCTGAATTAGGAGTAGATATTGTAAAAACTAACTACACCGGAGACCCAGATAGTTTTAAAGAAGTTGTCGAAGGAGCAATAGTTCCTGTAGTAATTGCAGGAGGTCCAAAAATAGACACTGATGAAGAACTATTATACATGGTAAAAGACTCCCTTGAAGTAGGAGGAGCAGGTGTTGCATTTGGACGTAATCTTTTCCAAGCAAAAAACCCTGGAAAAATCACAAGAGCAATATCAGAAGTTGTACATAATGAATTAGAAGTTGAAGAAGCAATGGAATTTTTAAAATAAAACTAAAGGTGAATTAAATGCAAAACAAATTCGCTTGGATATCAACACCCGATGAACTATGGGAAGATAAAAAAGAATTAATAACCACAGCACTCGAATCAGGAATCGACCATGTACTGGATTTAGATGACGGGGAAAATATAAAAAAATTAGGAAATGTGAAAATCATAGCCAACAATGAAGATGCAGACATATATCTCGTTGGAATTAACGGAGAAGGAGATGGATTTCTAGATTTAAACGATGATTTCACAGATTCAGTTGATATTGCAAATGCAAAAAAAGCAAAAAGCGAAGGAAAAACAGTATGTGCATATATAATAATCACCGACAAAGCACATGAACAACTAGCAGTTAAACTAGGTCCTATTGTAGATTATATAATTCTAGTTGGAACAGACTGGACTATAATCCCACTTGAAAACATTATTGCAGATCTTCAAAAAGAAGACGTTGGAATTATCGCCGCAGTAAGAGACCTGGACGGAGCTAAAGTAGCACTAGAAACATTAGAACATGGAACCGACGGAGTATTATTCGAAGCAAATGATTTCAATCAAACCAAAAAAATCGCTGAAGAAGTAATAAAAGCATCTCAAATAAAATATGAATTAAAAATCGCAGAAGTCACCAATGTAAAACCATTAGGATCAGGTGACAGAGTATGTGTTGATACAACCGACATGATGAGTCCGGGAGAAGGAATGCTTATCGGATCATATTCAAAATCAATGTTTTTAGTTCACTCAGAATCACTGGAAAGTGAATATGTAGCATCCAGACCATTCAGAGTAAACGCAGGTCCAGTACAAGCATATGTAATGGTTCCAGGTAATAAAACAAGATACCTATCAGAACTCGTTGCAGGAGACGAAGTATTAATTGTAAATACAAAAGGAGAAACAAGAACTGCATACGTTGGAAGAAGTAAAATAGAAAGAAGACCATTAATACTAATCGAAGCGGAGTATGAAGGACAAATCATCCGCACACTACTTCAAAATGCAGAAACAATAAGAATAATAGATGAAAATAACAATCCATTATCAGTAGCAGATGTAAAACCAGGTGATAAAGTAAAAGTATACATTGATACAAGTGCCCGTCACTTTGGAATAGCTATTGATGAAACAATCATAGAACAATAGAGGTTTTATAAAATGTCTCAAGTAAGAGCATTTCTTGCTATAGATTTAAACGATGATTTAAAACCAAAAATATATAAACTCATCAAAGAATTTAAAAAAATAGATACAAAAATTAAATATGTGGAATTAGAAAACCTACATTTAACCTTAAAATTCTTTGGTGACATAGATACAAATGGTTTAAAATTACTGGAAAAAGCAATAAGTAATGTATTAAAAGAATTCAAACCATTTAATATTAAACTCGCCGGTTGTGGAGCATTCCCAAATACAAATCATATTAAAGTAATATGGGTGGGAATTGATGATGACACTATTTTAAAACAACTACATGATAAACTGGATAGTGAATTTAACAGATTAGGTTTTGATAAGGATAAAAAATTCTCAACACACCTCACTATAGGCCGTATGAAATCCGCTAAAAATAAAAATCAGGTGAAAAATATAATTGAAGAATTTGAGAATATTGAAATAGGAACTATGCAAGTTGACACTGTTTCACTTAAAAAATCCACATTAACTCCTGCAGGACCAATATATGAGGATATTGAAATATTTAAATTGTGATTATAATGGATTATCAAATTATTTTAGAAGATATTAAACCTACAGTTGATGAAAAACAACATATTAATAATGTTTCCTCTAAAATAATGGATTTCCTACAGGAAACTTGTGATGAATTGGAAATTCCAGGTAAAGTTTCACTTGTAGGTTCAGTTGCAAAAAACACTGCTCTTAAAGGAAAATCAGATATTGATATTTTCATAGCTTTCCCATTAACAACAGATATTCAGTATTTAAAAGATACTGGATTGGAATTGGCTCATAAATGTTGTGATGAATTCAACACTACTCCACAACATCATTTTGCATCCCATCCTTATGTTACCACTGATATTGAGGGTTGTGAAGTTGATATTGTTCCCTGTTATGAGATTAATAATGGAGATGAACTTAAATCAGCAGTTGACAGAACAATCCTTCACACACGTTATGTTAAAGCTAACTTAACCGCTTCACAGGAAGATGAAGTTTTATTACTTAAACGATTCATGGCAATGACAGGTACATATGGATCTGAATTTAAAGTTGGGGGATTTGCAGGTTATTTATGTGAACTATTAATAATAAAATATGGGAATTTTGAAAACACATTAAAAGCAGCAATAAAATGGAAATATGGTCATGTAATTGATTTAAAAAATTATAATACTTCTAAAAATTTCAAAGACCCCTTAATTGTAATTGATCCAACAGATAAAAATCGTAATGTAGCAGCCGCTTTAAGATTAGATAAATTGGCCGAATTCATACAATCTGCCCGTAACTACTTGTTTTCAAATAATAAAAAAGATTATTTTTATCCTATAAAAAGGGATTTAACAAAAGATAATGTATTAAATAAATTTAAAGATAGAAACAGTGATTTTATAGCTGTTAGATTTGATATTCCAGATATACCTTTAGACACACTTCACCCGCAACTTAGAAAAACTTGTCAGGCAATTGAGAGAAAATTAAATAATGAAGAATTCAATGTTTTCAAAGCTGATTACTGGAGTGATGAAGTTAATAATTGTGTGATTCTACTGGAAATGGCATCATCAACATTAAATGATGTTAAAGTAAATAAAGGGCCTAAAATATTCATTAATAAAGCCTGTGAAAATTTTGCTAAAAAATATGGTCGTGAAAACTGTTATGTTCAGGATGATTTTTTAGTTCACACACAAAAAAGAGAATTCAATAATGCCAGTGATTTGATTTCACATATTTTCACATTACAACATATTAATCTGATTAAAGTAGGTAAAAATCTTAAAAACAATATTATTAATACATTTGAATTCATTGAACTTTCACAGATTAATTTAGAGTTTTTAGATGATTTTATTAACCCAGGACAGTATATTGTAAGATAAATATTTCAATTTCAACATAGAAAGTTTTATTATATTCAATTAATAATATCTATAACATATGTCAGAGATTAAAAAACTCACTGCTGATGTGGATGTTGAAGAGTACTATGAAAAATATGTGGATTTTAATAAAACTTCAAAACTCTGTGAAGAAGAACAGGAAATGTTGGGATATAACTGGAGTTACCCTCCATTTGATTTTGATGTTGATGAATTATGGAAATCATATGATAAACTCAAATTAATTGCATTTAAAATTGATTTTTCACAAGAAGAACTGGAAACCACATTTTCAGATAAAGATTTGGATTTTGTTTTAAAAAGATTTGAAAGATTTAAAGTCAGATTAATGAATGATATATATGCTCTTGAAGATGAAAATTCACAGGGATTATTTTTAGGAAAATGTAATTTATGCATGAGATGTACAAGAGAATTTAACATGCCATGTAAAATGCCTTTTAAAATGAGATATTCTCTTGAAGCATTAGGCGGAGATGTTGACAGAACAGTTGAAGACATATTTGGTTATAAAATACTTTATGCTCATGATGGTAAACTACCGGAATATTTAATATTTGTTGGTGGATTACTTTATGATAAAAAAACAGAGGTGATATGAATGAAAGTAAGTATAATTGGTGGAACTGGTCCACAAGGTCTTGGAATTGCAGAAAGATTAGCAATTGAAGGTGTGGATGTTATTGTTGGATCTAGAAAAGAAGAAAAAGCATTAGATGTTGTCAGTAAAGCTAAAGAAGAATTATCAGATTATGATTTGTCAATGGTAGGTATGGCAAATGAAGATGCAGCTAAAAATGGAGATATTATAATCATAACAGTACCATTAGCAGCTCAAAAACCAACTGTTGAAGGAATAAAAGAATACTGTACAAACAAAATAGTTATGGATGCAACAGTACCATTAGAAACAGTAATTGGAGGAAAACCATCAAGATTCATAGACCTAATGGAAGGATCTGCTGCAGAAAGAACAGCTTCTATTTTAGAAGGAACCGGTGCAAAAGTAATATGTGCATTCTGCAATATTTCAAACTCACACTTATCAAACATACCAGAAGAAATAGACTGTGACTGCCTAATAGCAGGTGATGATAACGATGCAAAAGCAACCGCAGCTGAATTAATAAATAAAATTCCTGGAATCAAAACCGTAGACTGCGGAGCACTAGAAAAATCAAGAATAATAGAAAAAATCACACCACTATTAATAGGATTAAATATAAAATACAAATCCCACTATGGCGGTTTAAGAATCACTGGAATACCAGCATTAAAATAAAAATGATTTAAAATGAATTCATTTGAGGCACTAATTGGTAAAAAAATAACACAAATTACCTTAAATGAATCATCAACCTTTTTCATTGCACCACTACAATATAACTCAAAACATTGTGGAAAAAGATACCCATCATCAAAATTCAAATTAACCGACATAGATTATTTTAACCTAATGCCATTCAAAAAACTGTTTGAAAAACAATCAATTTTCATAATATGGTATGATGAAAATCAAATAATCACAGATTTAGAAATATACCATTTAATCAACGATATTGAAACTCTTTTCAAAGACTATCAATATATTAAAAAAACGATAGATAAAGGCGAAGCTCATAAATTAACAGAAGGAGATACACAATATCTTGGAGCTTCAAGATTAAAAGAAAAAACACCACAACCAAACAGTACTCGAATGGCCAATAAAAGAGAATTTGTCTTAAAAAAGAAATATTTGCAGAAAATAATCGATGAAATTCAATACTGAAAAAAAGGGAAAAATTTTAAAATTTATTGAATTCTTTTTCTGCATTCTTGTAAAAATAAGCAAGATCCTGTCCATTAACAAAAATATGGCTGACAGTTATTGAAATGCTCATTTCATAATTTTTATTTACCTTTCCCCAGGTTATTAATGGTTGTATTTGGTGGTTGTTTAAAACACAGTTTGTTATTGAATCAAAATCAACCCATGGTATACATGAAAAATTTGCAATGTTTGTAAAATCTCTTTTTTCCATTTCTAATGTAAAGCTTTCTTTTTCATTGTTTAAAATTTCTCTGGATAAATTAAATGCATAATCATGCCATTCATGGATGTTTTCAAATTCTTGTGGTGTTTTCACTCGCATTTCTTTATAAATGTCATTTTTTTCATTCATTATTGGTGTTACACCTTCAAGATAATCATATTCAATTACTTTTCCATTTATTATTCTATATTTTAATTTTGGAACTGAATTCACAGCATTAATCAAACAACCAAGAGATAATATAAAAAAGGATTTATCATTCTTTTTACAGTATTTCCATAATTTTTCAACATTTACCCGTGCAGACATCATATATCTGGCGGATTTAAAATTAATAAATGGATTTTCATCTAAATTAAATTCTATTTCTCTCATTTTTAAAACCTTAATCTTTTTATATCTTTTTAAATAAATATAATTTTGTATAAATCATAAATGGTTTTGGTTAAAAATGAAAGTTGTAATTGTAGGTGGAGGAGCTGGTGGAATATCAACAGCTTCAAATATACGTAAATTAAATGAAGAAATTGAAATTACAGTTATCACAAGAGATGATAAAGTAGCATATTCTCCATGTGCTATTCCTTATGTATTATCCGGTACAATTGAATCTTTTGATGATATTATTATGAGAACTCCTGAAGATTATAAGGCAAAAAATATTGATGTTATTATTGAAGCAGAAGTTACTGCTGTGGATTCTGATAAAAAAACAATTACTTATGAGAAGAATAATGAAGAAATTGTTTTGGATTATGATAAATTAGTTTTTGCAACTGGTGGAAATCCTTTTGTCCCTCCTATGCAAGGTGTGGATTTGGATGGTGTGTTTAGAATCCGTAATATTGATGATGGTAAGAAAGTTCAGGAAGCAATGAAAACTGCTAAAAGTGCAATTGTCACTGGTGCTGGTTTAATTGGAATTGAAATTGCTTTTGCTCTTAAAAAACAAGGTTTAAATGTTATTTTAAGTGAGATGTTGCCTCAGATTGTTCCAAGATCACTTGATAAGGATATGTCTGATATTCTTGTTCATTATTTAGAACAGGAAGGTATTCAGGTTGTTTTAGGAAAACCTATTACTAAATTATTAGGTGAGAATAAAGTTGAAAAAGCCTGTTTTGGTGATGAGGATTTATATGATGCTGATATGGTCATCATGGCAACTGGAGTTAGAGCAGAATTGGATTTAGCTCGTATGGCTGGTTGTGAAATTGGAAGATGGGCTATTCTTGTTAATGATAGGATGGAAACTTCTGTTGCGGATGTTTATGCTGTTGGGGATTGTGTTGAGTCAAAAGACCTAATTTTAGGTTCAAATACTATTTCACAATTAGGTACAACTGCAGTTAGACAATCTAAAACATTAGCACGTACAATTTGTGATAAAAAATCCAAATTCAACCCAGTTTTAAATTCAATGGTTTCTAAAGTAGGTAATTTGGAATTTGGTGCTGTAGGTTACACTACTAGTTTTGCTCAGCAAAACCGTATCAGACCAGTTGTTCAGAAAGTTGAAGCACTTACAAGAGCACGTTATTATCCTAATGCAAAACCAATGGATATTAAAGTTATCTGTGATGGTAATGGAACTATTATAGGTTGTCAAATCATAGCAGAAGAAAGAGTAGCTGAACGTATTGATACAATGACATTAGCAATCACTGAAGGTTTAACCTGTTTTGATTTAAGTAATATGGAATTTGCATATGCACCACCTGTTTCAATGGTTACTGATCCATTAATCCTTGCCGTTGAAGAAGTAAGTAAAAAATTCAATTAAAAAAATGAGGAGTGTATATAAATGGTAGAACAAGGACATCACGGACATCATGGGCATCATGGTCATGGAGGTCAAATGACTCCAGAACAGCAAATGCAAATGATGCAACAGGAAATACGCTTAGCTAAGAATTTAAGTCAAATTAAACATAAAATTGTTGTTATGAGTGGTAAAGGTGGAGTTGGAAAATCCACTGTAGCAGCAAATATAGCTGAAACTTTACAGTCAATGGGTTATAAAACAGGTATTCTTGATGCAGATATTCATGGACCTAATATTCCTAAAATGCTTGGAATAGATATGTTTGAAGAAGAATTCAACCAATTCCAATTTGATGCGTTTAAACAATTAGTTGAAGAAGATATGGCTTCCAAAGACTTATCACAGGATGAACAACGCCAATTAATTGAAGATAAAAAAGCAGAATATCAGCATTCAATTTTCCCAGTTACAACTCCAAGTGGATTGAAAGTAATGTCAATGGCATTTTTAATAGATGGTCTTGACAGACCTATTATTTGGAGAGGACCTCAAAAAACCGGTGCTATAAAACAGTTAATTAGTGATGCACATTGGGGTGAACTTGATTTTTTAATCATTGATAATCCTCCTGGAACTGGAGATGAACCATTAACCGTTCTTCAAACTATTCCTGACGCTGATTTAGTATTGATGGTTACAACACCAAATGTTGTATCACAGGAAGATGTGCTTAAATGTGTTAAAATGGTTAAAATGATGAATATAGATAATATTGGTTTAATTGAAAACATGGCATACTATATTTGTCCTCATTGTGATGAGAAATTACATATTTTCGGTGAAGGTAATGGTAAGGCTTTTGCTGATGAAATGGAAATTACCTATTTAGGTGATTTACCGATTGAAGAAAGTGTTTCCAAATCTCCATATAATGAAGCAACTATTTCAACACTTGATCCCGATGATGAAGTGTCAAAAAGATTTAAAGAAATTATTGGGAAAGTTAAAAAAGAGTTTTTAGAGTAAGCTTGTGTTAATAATATAGCTTACACTACTAATATTTACCAGGTATCCTAAGAATTTAGGATCCTCTTTTAATTTTTTAAAATAATCTAGTTTTTCAATTATATATTCTTTATTTTCATCCATTACATTTAATGAGAAGTATTGCATGCCTAATGTGTATTCTCTTTGGTCAGTGAATATTGGAACAACATATTCTTCATTGTTACCGTAGGGTATTTTTACGGGTTCGTTATTTTCAATGGAAATTATGAATACATTGTTTTTTATGTAGGTTTTTATTTTGTTTTCCAGTTCTTGTATTGCTTTTTTGTTGTTGTTTTCACCTTGCATATATATTAGGTTTATATTGTTTTTTAATTCCGGGTGTGTTATTTCTTCAAGTTTCATTATAGTATTGTTTTATTTTAACTTATATTTAATTATTTATTCGGGTATGAATTTGAGGCTGGCTGAATTGATGCAGTATATTTTACTGTTTTTTTCATAGTGTATGTGGCCTAAGTGGGTGTTTGCTTTTTTACTTCTGATTTCTATTCTTGTTGTTCCATGAGAGTAGTCTCTGTGTTGTATTATTTTGTTTTCATCTATTGGTTTTTTAAATGATGCCCATCCGGTGTCTGTTTTGATTTTATCCTCGGAGGCGAATAAAACTTCACCATCAACAACATCAACATATATACCATCTTCAAAAAAATCATTATATTCTCCACTAAAAGCAGGTTCTGTCATAGCAAGCTGTGTTATTTCATACTCTTCACGGGTCAAGTGGCTGAATTTTTCATCATCAATTAAATTTAAATCAATATGACAATAACCGTCGGGATGTTTCTCAAGATACTTCTGATGATACTCCTCACCAAGATAAAAATTACAAATAGGTCCAACCTCAACAACAATCCTACTCTCACACAACTTCTGTTTTTCTTTTAAAAAACCAACAACAACACTCCTTTGAAAATCCTCCTGCCAATAAATACCACTACGATACTGAGACCCAACATCCTCACCCTGACAATTAACACTAAACGGATCAATAATTTTAAAAAAATTCTCCAAAATCAAATCCAAACTAATAATTTCAGGATTATAAGTAACCTTAACACACTCAGCATGACCAGTTTTTCCACCAGAAACCTTTTCATAAGTAGGTGCAAGATCATGACCATTAGCATAACCAACTTCAGTTCTATTAACTCCAGATAATCTTGAAATGAATGCTTCAACACCCCAAAAACAACCACCTGCAAGATAAATAACATTTTGTTTTACAAACATAAGTATAATTATTCAAACATAAAATATTTAAATTTGGTTAAATATAATAATAAAATAGTTTAATCGGAGGAAAAAATTTTATGTTTTACAGTACCATTATGAAAATCGATTCAATTGACAGATTAAGAGATATTAGGGATGCATTACTTGTTGAACAAGGAATCAATCCTACACGTCAAGGAGAACAAGCAATTAAAGTAGTAGTTGAAAGAATTGATGAAATACAAGCTACTTTAGATAAATCAGCAACAAAAAATCTAAACAGAAAATAAGTGATTTTCGTGATAAGACGAGCATCCTCATCAAGACGATTACTAAGAAAAAACATGTATAAAGCACCACATTCACGAAACAGAATAATTCAATACCAACGTGAAAACAAAGCTCTAGCTAAACCACACCAAGAAAAATTCAAAGATATGAACGGACCTAATATCAAACGTAAAAAAAGACCAAAAAGAGAAGTTATGTCCGGATTTAAAATGTCATACAGATATAAATATTACACTCAAGAACTAATTGAAGAAGAAGATGAAGAAGAGTTATCCGAGTAACTCTTCTTTTAAAATAATCTTATTTTCACTATGAATATTTAAAACCAAACCACCAAAACACTCATCATTTTTTGCAAGTTCAAAAAACAAATCCTCTGAAACACTGCAAGGCTTATAATCAACCAAATTCAAATAATCAAAACCCTTCTCATATTCCTCTAAATTAGAAAAAACAATAATTTTAAAATTATTCAAATCTCCAATTACAAGAAAATCCTTTTCATGTCCATCTCCAAGAGTAGGGCAAATATACATTTAAATCCACCTAAAAATTACCATTACAATCCATATTAAAATTTTGTGAATGAGGATTAATCACAAAACCCTGAAAATATTCATCTTCACCAGCAATTTCAGATATATCTTCTGGTGTTATTTCTTTCATTTCTAATTTATCAAGGAATAATTCAGAAATCTTAGCACTTCCAATAGCATACTCTCTTATATCAGTAAAAACCGGAATAATATATTCTTTACTTGATTCTGTTAATGTTAATTTAACAAAATCATCTTTCTCATCAGTTAATGTGAAATATATTTCAGTTGGATAGGTTTCTCTAATATTATTCTTAATAATTTCAAGTTCAGGTGCATTTTCATTTTTAACTTTACTAACAGTGTCAGCGTATATTTGAATATAATTCTTTAACTGACTTTTAGAAGCTTTAATATTTTTTTCCTGATATTCCTGATAATCTTTAGGATTCATATTATTTTTACTCACTGCAGTCATGAACACTTTCTGCAAAAATTACAAAATCACATTGAGGTGCATTAACTGCAAGACCTAAAAACTCTTCATCATCAGCATATGCCTGGACAATAGCATTACCATTAGCTTTATCCATTGCAAAATTATTCCCACCATATTCTGTGGTGAATGATTCAATTGCTTTTTCAGCTTCTTCTTGTGAAGTATATACTGGTATGAAGAATTCTTCAGCATCATCCTCTTCATCGCTGATGATTAGTGCAACTACTTCTTCATCTTCAGTATCTGCATTGTATATGATTGTGAATTCTTCATGATAAACTGCATGATCAATTTCATGTCCTAATTCATGTAATTTTTCAGCTTCTTCATTATTTTCTTCGTTAAAATTATCTTCAAGTTCAATATATTCATCTATTAATTGTTTAAGTTCACTCATAATATCACATTTATTAATTAATTAATATAAAATAAGTAATTTTTATAAAACAAATGAACATTCTCTTCCTAAACACCACTAAAGGAATACAAACGAATGCTCATTTCAACCATCACCATTGTTCATATTATAAAAAAAATAGTACATAACAATATGAACAATAATATATTGCTTTTTAACATATATAAACTTTTAGTTTTTCTAGAATGTATTTTCAATAGCTTTAACAAGATTATATATTATCTTATTATATTCTACATTAACATTATTGATTTTTCCAAGTTCAATTACTTTACCATTTAATGAGTCGATTTCTGTTTTAATCTTTTTTTGAAGGTCATGATGGGTTGATGAATAATGATTATATGTGTCAGGTATGAGTTTTGAGTAAAACAGGTTTTTATATTCTTTTGGGGAATTCCATAATGTTTCATAGCCACTGGTTGTTATCACATTAAATACTTCATCAATAATATGATTCATTATTTCAACTGTATATGGGTTTTGTGATAGTTCTCCATATGTGCAGTTTAATATTGCACCTAATGCATTTAAACTGCAGTTATATAACATTTTAGCCCATAAGTATTTGTCAACTTCATCTGTAAGTTCACATTTAATTCCTGAAGAGGTTATTAAATCTGCAATTTCCTGTAATTGGTGGGGTGATTCTTTTTGAAGCGATCCTATTAGTATTGGTTCGGTGTATACTGTAACTTCACTTATGTGTCTTTCGGGGCGTGTGAATCCTGTGATTATTCTGGATGTGAAAACTTGTTGTTTTGTAAAGTATTTTAGGTAGTATTCATCGTTTCCAAATCCGTTTTGAAAGATTATGATTTTGGTGTTTGTTTTTAATATGTTTTTGTGTTTGTTTAAGTTTGAACTGATATCTTCGTTTGCAGTGGTTTTTGCTGTGATGAATATGTAGTCGTATGTGTTTTCTGGTATTTCTGTGTATTTTTCATATACTGGGATGTTTTTGATTTCGTAGTGTTGGAATAATCCTGTTCTTTTTATTCCATTTTCTTTAATTGCTTGGGCGGTTTTGCCTCGTGCGTATATTCCAATTTCTGCTCCCTGGGATGCGACTGATGTTGCAAGTCCTATTCCTACTCCTCCAGCACCTATGATTAAAATTTTCATGGTTTATATTTTTGTTGTTTTTTGGTTATTATTATTGCTTTTTTTAGGTGGTGTTAAAATAATTTCAAGTTGTATTTAAAATTTATATAGTATCTATGATAATAATTATAAATGTAAAGTTAATTTATTATAATTTTACATTGACTCATAATAAACTTGAGATGTTTTAATGAAAATAACTAAATTTTTTATTATAGCACTAATAGTAATGATACTTGCATGTATCAGCACTACAAGTGCAACGGATACATTTAACCAAGATTTATCCACTAATACAACAGACAACAATGCAATAAGTATTAGTGATGAAAATCAAGTGTTAAATGAAGGTAATACGATCACCGTTGAAGGTGGAGGAGACGGAAAAATATCTGCTGCCGTTAGCAACGCTAACAGTGGAGATACAATATATATAAAAAATGGACAATATAGTGAAGATACAATCACTTTCACCAAAACATTAAATATTGTTGGTGAAACCCAAGATGGAGTAATTATAACAAAAAATTCAGGAAACACTGATTTATTTGTATCAACCAGCTCTATTAATCTTTCATTTTCAAACTTTTCTATTAAAGATTCATCCCGAACTGGAGGAAATGGTTTATTAAGATTTGGGGATGGTAATGTAAATTGGATTAACTGTACTTTTAACAATTTAAGTTCAAAATATGGTGCAATGCACTATACAACATCTGATACTGTTAATATTGAAAATTGTATATTTGAAAACGTAAGAGAAGAAAGTAACTCTCCAGGAACCGGTGCAATATATTATTCAAGTACAGGAACACACACTATTAAAAATTGTTTATTTAACAATTGCGGATATGTTCCAACATCAAGTGGCCAAATGTATGGTTTAATTTATAGTGCGGGTAGATCAGGTAGTTTAACAATTGAAGGAACAATAATATCTAATTGTTATGGTGTTGCAAATTCATTAATTAGAGCTTCAAATAATCTTTATATCACAAACTCCAAGATTTTTAACAATACAATTAAAGACCGTGAAACATATGTTGGAGATTCAATGATATATATAAGCTCAAGTGGAAACTTGTATATGAATCAAACATTACTTGCAAATAACACTGCTCCAAAAACTTTTATTTATACTGGAAGTTCAAATAATATTGTTTTAAATTATAATAATATATATGGCAATTCCTTTGGAACAGAATTTTGTGATAATTATAATACTGCAAGCTCTCAAAAAGACTTTAATTACAATTACTGGGGAGAAAACGGTAAACCTTCCGATGTTATTGATGAATTATCTCAAATAACAATAATTAAAGATGGATCCAATTATAAATTAAGTAATGGTGATGATTTAACAGTTATTATACCTGGAATTAATGATAATGCAGTTGACCCGAACACTACTTTTGTATCTCCTGATGGTAATGATAACAATACAGGTTCAAGTGATGCTCCTGTTAAAACAATTAAAAAAGCAGTTGAACTTGCAACCCTTAAAAATGGTGAAATAATCATTACTGAAGGAATATACACTGAAAATAATATTGAATTAAATTCAAATATTTCATATACAATCACTGGTAAAGGTAATGTGGTAATTGATGGTAATGCAAGTTCCAATAGTATTTTCATAATGCATGGAGGACAAGCAACATTCACCAATATCAGATTTACAAATAACAAACCTAAATATGGTGGGGCAATTTTCATTAATTATGGTACAGGTACTTCCCGTAATACTATTGATATTAATGTAACTATTGATAAATGTGTATTTGAAGATATTAACTCCACTTCAAGAGGAGGAGCAGTATACGCATGGTATACTACAGGTAATATAATAATTAAAAACTCAGTATTTAAAAATATTGACAGTGGATCTTTCGGTGCAGTTACTGTTGGTTATTCAGCTTATGAAAATGGATTAAATCTGGAAATATCCAATTCTATTTTTGAAAACAATAATGCTAGTAATGCTGCAGCCGCATACTTACAAGCAAAAAATATATTAATAACAGGATCTTCATTCATTAATAACACTGCAAAATATAACCCTGGAGCAATATACATATATAATGGAACTGCAGTAATTGATAATTGTAAACTATGTAATAACTCTGCATCAGGTGCTGGAGCAGCAATACAATCAACAATACCTTCAAAATCACCAGTAACAAATCTAACAATAACCAATTCAATCATTGAAAATAACTATGGAACTAATGGAGTTTCACCAGCAATTTATATGGACATGACCAGATTAAATATTTCATACTCATCCATAATCAATAATTTATCAATAGAAACACGTACCGCAGCAGGTTATGATTCTATATATGGTCAGGGAGTTGTAATTGCAAATAATAATTGGTGGGGATGTACTAATCCATCAACCAAAGTCAAAGGTGAAGAAATCACCATAGACAACTGGGTTATAATGAATGTTGAAGTAAATGCTTCTCAAATTGTTATTTATGATGAAGTTCAAATAACAGTAGACTTCAATCATGTAAACACAACCTCTGGTGAAATTGAAAACTTAACTGGTGGAGTAATTCCAATTGAATCATACACAGTTAATTTCAGCACAACAAACGGTACAATAACTCCAAGTACAGTTGAAATTAAAAAAGGTGAAAGTAAATCTGTAATTTATGAAGTGCAAGATCCAAATGCAATAGTTACCGTAACATATAAAGATATAGAAATACCAATTGATTTTTCAGCAGGTGCTGACCCATACTTTGGTATAATATACTTATCCCAAGACGGTAATGATAAAAATAATGGTTCTATAAATGCTCCTGTAGCAACATTAGCAAAAGCAATGGCATTAGCATTAAATAAACATGGATCTGGTGAAATAATTGTAAGTGAAGGAATCTATAATGGATCTGACTTTACAATAAATAAAAACCTAACAATAACCGGACAAGGAAATGTAATATTTAATGGTGAAAATAAAACCACAAGCATGTTCAACGCTCCTTCAGGAGCTAATGTGGATAAATTAGAATTAAACAACTTAATAATTACAAATGTTAATCGTGGATACGGTGCTTTCGTTTATAATTATGGAGTTAATGAAGTAATTCTTAATAATATCACATATGCCGGAAATACTAATGACAGAGTTACACTCATCACATCCTATGTTGGTACTTTAACTGTTAAAAACTCAAAAATATCCAATAATACTGTTGGTGGAATAATTGTTTATTCAAGTAAGGATAATTTAACTGTTATTAATTCTATATTTGAAAACAATATTGTTAATAAAGATACTAGTGTATATGGTATTATCCATGCTTCCGGAAATGGAAATATTATAGTTAAAGATTCATTATTTAAAAATAATACTGTAAGACAAAATGTTATAGCTGCCACAGGTAATGGAAATAATGTTTACATTAATAATACTGAAATTTCACAAACTACCTCAGATGTTGGTTCAGGTGCAGCAATTAGTGCGAAAGGAAACTTAATAATTAACAATTCCAAATTCACTAATAATAAAGCAAATAAAAACGGTGGAGCAATCTATATTGATTCCTATGCAGATGCAAAAATTACAAACTCAATATTTGCAAATAACAGTGCAGGATCTTCAGATAAGGGAGATATAATCTATGCAAAAGGAAAACTCACTATCAATTATTCCATATTATTAAATAATAATTCTCATAAAACCCTATATAATGCAGGAGAATATGTTATTAACGCTCAATACAACTGGTGGGGAACAAATGATGATCCTAAAACATTAAATGGTGTTGATCAATATTATGATTATGATGAATGGGAATATGTTAATTGTGAATACCCAGATACATCAAACTGGATTGTAATGAATATTACAACAGACATGATTAACAACACTGTTAAATTAGGTGATAAAGTAGAAATAACAGTTGATTTCACAAAATACATGAACACTACTGGTGGTTTACAAGACCTTGATAAAATATTACCTGAATTCACAATAACTGCAACTTCCCAAAATGGTCAATTAGATGCTAATGAAATTACAGTTAAAAATAACATGGCTAAAATCACCTACACTGCAACCCAGGAAGGTCAGGATAATTTAGATATTGTTTCAGGATTAACAGTTCCAATTGATATTAATGTACGTGCTCCAGGTGCAATTTATGTATCTGTTGATGGAAATGATGCTAATGATGGTTCTTCACAGGATAATGCAGTTGCAACTATTCAAAAAGCAATTGAAATAGCTGATAATAAAATCATCATATTAAACGGTACATATGTTATTAATGATGCAATAATAATCAATAAAGATTTAGATATTACAGGTAAAGATATTGTTGTTCTTGACGGTAATTCAAGTGGAATGTTTGAAAACACAGCAAAAATTAATTTCACAAATATTATTTTCACAAATTCCAAATTAGGATTTGGTGGTGTTGTTAAAAATGATGGTGAAGTGATTTTTGAAAATTGTACTTTCCATTCAAATACAGCAACAGGTACCAGTTCAGGTATTATTAATAATAAAGGTACAATGATTGTTAATAATTCAAAATTCCATGATAACATTGCTTCAAGAGGAGAAATCAGTTCTCAAACAGGATCAAAATTAATTATTAATAATTCAGAGTTTTATTATAATAATGTTGGAAAAACAGGTAATGTTTATGGAGTTATATATTCCAATTCAGCAGACACAGTAATTGAAAATACAATATTTAGAGATAATGCTGGAAAAGCTGGTGCGGTAATTTATGCTACAAGAGGATCTTCATCCACCACAGGTACTTTAAATGTTATTAATTGTACTTTTAACAATAACACTGCTAGTTATACTGGTGGAGCAATATTTGCAGGAAGAACACCAACTAATATTAAAAATTCAGTATTTACAAATAATAAAGTAATCCCACAATCTCTCCCCGCTTATGGTGGAGCAATATATCAAACAATTGATGACCCTTTATCTCAAATGACAATTGACCATTGTATTTTTATAAATAACACTGCAGATAATGGTGCAGCATTGTATGTGAATACTAATCAAGGAACATTCACTGTTACCAATTCCATTATTTTAAATAAAGAAAATGACACTTCATATGCATTAGCTAAAAAAGATGGTGCAACAACTGTAATTACTGCTGAGAACAATTATTGGGGAAATAATTCAGGTGCAAATTCACAAGCTCCTGTATCTGTAATTATCACATTAGATGTTACAACAACTCCTGATGGTGCACAAACTGGTGATGAAGTAACAATCACTGCAAGATTCTCACAAGATGTTCCAAATGGTGCTGAATTACAATTCATCTCCACATCCAAGAATTTAAATCAAATTGTCAGTGTTAAAAACAAAGTTGCAACAGTTAACTATGTATTGGACAGTGATGATAATGATGTTTCCATATATATGGGTGGAAGATTATTAGAAACTATTCCTTTCGCAATACCTGATGTTATTTATGTAATGCCAGGTGCAAGTGATTCTAATATTGGTTCTTTAGAAAACCCTGTTGGAACAATAGAAAGGGCTCTTAAATTAGCTGTAAAAGGAAATATTGTCCTGTTAAATGGTACTCATAAAGTATCTGACCTGGGTATTATCTCAAATAATTTAAACATCACCGGTCAAGGTAAAGTTATAATTGATGCTCAAAACAATAATGCAATTCTCTGTGTTGGTACAGATGCTAAAATCGTGATTAAAAATGTTATCATGATAAATGGTTATGGTACTGATGGAAGCGGAGGATTACTTTCCAATAATAATGAATTAACATTAATTAACTGTACATTAGCTAATTCATCTGCAGGTCAAAATAATGGTGGAGCAATCTATAACGTTGGTAAATTAACTATTATTAACTCAACAATCAACCATAACACTGCTAAAGAAGGTGGTGCAATATGGACCAATAATGATTTATCTAAAAATCCAATTATAATCATTCAAAATTCCATATTTGAAAATAACATTGCTACTGGTAAAGATAACTATGGTGGTGGAGCAATATTTGCACAAGAACTCACAGGTTTAACAATTACAAACACAACATTTGCAAATAACAAAGCACAAACCACATCAAGTGGTGGAGCAATATTCATATCTCACTCAGATACATTAATAACAATCACAGACAGTGAATTCATATCAAACCATGCAAATGGTAATAGTAATGTTGGTGGTGGAGCAATTTATATGGTAGGCACTTCCAACTATGAAAGAAAAGGAACTTTAACCATTTCAAACACATTATTTGACTCCAACACTTGTGATAATGATGGTGGAGCAATCTATGTTAGAGCAACAACTTTAAAAGTTGAAAATTCCGTTTTAATCAACAATAATGATATGAATAGATATGCAATATATGGATATGGAACCGAACAAGTCAACCCATCAATCACAGCTAACAATAACTGGTGGGGTTCAAATGATAATCCGAACAAATTCATTGGAGGATACAGATTCACTCCACGTATTTCAACATGGGCTATCATGACAGTTACTAATTCATCAGCATTCATTGAAGGTGAAAACGTAACATTAACAGTCAATATTAACCAATACACAACAGGTACTGAAAACGGTACTTTAGCAAAACCAATCTCTGTTAAACTCCCAGTTACTATTACAACAACTACTGGAGATATTAATGGAATATTAAATAATGGGGAATTCACAACCAATTATCTTGTTCCAAATGGATTTAATTATATTAGTGCAACACTAAATGATGAAACTATAGTATTATATGTTGTTCCAACTGAAACCACTGTTGAATTAATAAACTACACCGTAAAACAAGGTGAAAATGTAGAATTCAACATTAAAGTATTATCCAATGGAACTATTGTAAATAAAGGTATTGTTGAATTATATGTGGATGATGAATTAATAGCAACAATTGATGTTATTGATGGAATTGCAAATAAGAAAATATTAATCACAAAAACAATTGGAATTTACAATTTAACCGCAAAATACAATGATAATACATTAATATTTGTAAAATCTAATGCAACTGCAACTTTAAATGTAAGTGGAATTAATAATATTGTAACTAAAGAAAACTTCTTTGATTTCTTTGATGCAAGTGGATCATTATTAAATACTGTTCCATTTGATGAATTAATATTTAAAGGAGAATTTAAAGATTTAGGTGTAAATATTATTTATCTTCACAAAGCAATGTCAATCATCGGTGATAATGCAACATTCACAAATATTGCATGTTCAATAATAGATAATAATATAAAATTATCCAATATTAAATTCAATAGTGATAAAGTAAACTATATGGAAAATTACGGTGCATGTGTTCTCGTATATGCTAATAATATTGAATTAAACAATATTACAGTAAACTACACAACTGAAAATGATATTGAATCCTATGGAATTTATGTTTTAGAATCTAAAAAGGTTAACATAACCCAATCTAAAGTATACTTTGATTCCAACAATAACGGTAATACACATACCTATGCAATGCACATTCGTGATAGTGAAGATGTATGTGTTAAAGAAAGCTTAATTAATGCAACATTACCATCATTAGATGTTGATTTTTCATATTGGGGTAGTATTGACACTGATTTAGTATTAGTAATTGGTGTTCAGGAAGGTAAAAACATTAAAATAATGGAAAATACTATTTTATCAAATGTAAAATCAGCAAGTGGAGATTATGCAACTTTAGATACAATAATGGTTTATGGAACTACCAATCTATTAATCTCTCATAATAATATCTCAGAAACAGACTTTTCAGGACAAGGAATTCCTGGATATTCAAATGTTGTTGATTTATATGCATTTAACACAGCATTAATTGAATATAATAATATTTATGTGAAAACCACAACCGGAATTGAAGGAAAAGGAACTGCTTATCCAATACAATTAACCGGACCATACACTGGTCTTGTAATTGATCATAATAATTTAACAGCAATTGCACAAGGACCGGCACTTGGTATTTACTCACAAAACTATGATGGAATCACAGATATAACAGTAACCAACAATTATATTAATGTAACAGGTTTAGCTACTGGTAATTATTATGCATTAGTTTCAGGAATGGAACTTCAAGACACTGTTGCTAAAGTATATAATAATACCATATACTCATATAATGTTGGAGATGGAGATGACGGATTATTCGGTATAAGCTACGCACAATCCACCAGCGGCAACCATAATTTCGACATCCAAAACAATACCATCCATACAGATGGTAAATATGCAATTTATTTATTAAGCGCTCAAAATTCAATTGTAACAGAAAACATATTATATGCAAATGAACTTAAAGGTGATGAATCAGTTAAAATTAATTCCGGCAGTGGAAACATTATAATAGACAACTATCCATTATTCCCAGTTAATGTAATAATAGATGCTAATAATGTACCTGCTGGAAAAGATAATATAATCACAATCACAGTATCAAATGCAACAGGAAACATAACATTAACAATAAACAATAACACCTACACTGCTAATTTAACAGATGGAATAGCAAAAATAACAATTCCAGCAACTGAATTAGTTCTTGGTGAAAACACAGTTAGTGTAACATACAATGGTGATGAATATTACAAAGTAACAACAAACACCACATCATTCAACGTAACTAAAGCAAAATCTAATATAATAATAACAACTACAGATTTAACAATACAAAATGATGTGAATGTTACAGTAAACATTACCGGCGCAACAGGAAATATAACAATAATCACAGATAATATTAAAAATGAAATTCCATTAAACAATGGTATTGCAACATACACAATCAAATCAATAAAAGCAGGAAAACATATAATAACCGTAATCTATCTAGGAGACAATACACATGAATTTGCAACCAATTCAACAAAATTCACAATAGATAAAATAACCACAATAATAGAAGCAAATTCAACAACAATAAACTATGGTCAAATAGATAAACTCAACATAAAATTATCTCCACAAATAAACACAACAATATCAACAATAATAAATGGTAAAAAACAAATAATAAACATTATAAACGGTATTGGAGAAATAGACATTACTGGAATGGCAGTTGGAAATCATAGTATAATACTAACATACTCCGGTGATGATTACTATGAAACCAGTGAAAAAACAATAAATATCCAAGTAAACCCAATAGATGCTAACTTAAAAGCGTCCACATCAAATATTAATGTAAGTGAAAATGCAATAATAAACATTGAAATCAACACTCAAGCAACAGGCAATATAAATGTAAAATTAGGTGATGCAATATATCAAGTAACAATAATTAACGGAAAAGGTAATGTAACAATATCTGATTTACCAGCAGGTGAATATACAGCATATATTACATTCCAAGGAGATAAACAATTCAAACCAAGTGAAATAACAACAAAATTCATAGTATACAAAGTAAAACTCCCAGAAAACAGTACAACAATCTCAATGGAAATTCCAGAAGGAACAACCAGTCCGGAATTTACAATCAACTTACCAACAGATGCAACAGGTAATTTAACAATAACTGTTGATGGAATAAAATACACAAAACAAATAATCAACGGAACCGCAACAGTAACTGTAAACGATTTAACTGTAGGAAACCATACAATATCCGCAGCATACACTGGTGATAAGAAATATAATGGATTTGCAACATTAAACAAAACAATGACAATACCAAAAGCAACAATCCCTGGTGGAGAAGATGCATTAAACATAACAATTCCAGAAGGAAGTGAATCACCAAACTTCAGCATTAATTTACCAAAAGACGCAACAGGTAATTTAACAGTAACAGTTGATGATAAAGACACATACACCCAAGCTCTTATAAACGGTAGTGCAAACATCAACGTTCCAAAATTAACTCAAGGCGATCATAAAGTTAATGTATGCTACACAGGAGATATTAAATACTCATTAATTTCAAAAAATGCAACAGTACATATTCCTATAGTTAACATAATAAACAATAAAGATATGGTAATTTCATACACACAAAGTGCAACTTATAGTATAACAGTAACCAAAGACGGTAAAGCTATTGGTGCTGATGAAAACGTAACCATTACACTTAATGGTAATAACTATAACCTTAAAACAGATATTAATGGTTCAGTTTCATTTAAAATACCAATGTTAAACCCAGGTAAACACACTATAACTGCAACATATAATGAAATTAAAGTATCTAACAATATAAATGTAAATGGTATTGTTAAAGCTAAAAACATGAAGGTTAAAAAATCTGCAAAAGTTTTAAAGGTTAAAGTTACTTTAAATAAAGTTAATGGAGTAACATTAATTGGTAAACAAGTAACACTTAAATTAAATGGTAAAATATTTAAAGCAAAAACCAATAGTAAAGGTGTTGCAGTATTTAAACTTAAAAAGAAAGTTATTAAAAAACTTAAAGCAGGTAAAAAATATCCTTACCAAGCTATTTACATAAATAATATTGCAAAATATGTAATTAAAGTTAAAAAATAGAAGTTTAATTATAAACTTCTTTATTTTTTTTACCCTCGAATTTTAATTTAGGCAATCCTAAAACTATTTATATGTTCAATAACAAAAAATATCAAACATGACAAAAAAAGAAAATCACTTGCCATTATATGGAATAGGACCATACCTAGTATTCCCAATACTAATAACAGCAATCATCTCACTAATACTAACAACTCAAAACCTAATACCAATATATAAAATAAACTCCCTAAACCTGCTACTAACAATCCTAGGCATTATAATCATAATCTATGGAGCAGTATTCTTAATAGGATCATTCAAATCATCAATCCAAGATAAAATAAAAACAAACACACTACAAACAAAAGGAATATACGCAATAATAAGACACCCAATATACGCATCTTATCTATACATTTCAACAGGAATAATCCTAATATCAAACAATATCTATCTATTCATATTACCAGTAATCTACTGGATATTTTTAACAGTAGTTCTTAAAAACACAGAAGAAAAATGGTTAATAGAATTATACGGTGATGAATACATAGAATACTCAAAAAAAGTAAACAGATTCCTCCCAAGATTAATTAAATAATTCAATTAAAAATAATGCTCATCACAAATATCCTTATACAAACAAAATTTACATAAAAATTGTGGTTCAGCATTAAAATTTCCTTTTTTCACTTCACTACGCACATAATGAAAAATATCAACAGCATTATCAACTTCAGAAGATTGTAAAAACTTACGCTTATTCTCCACATCACAAACATCCAACAATCTTAAACGACCATTTTTAGTGAAAAAAACACCAACCCTAGATACTCTACGTTTTAAAACATTTTCAACAAGCAACAAATAATAACATAATTCTAAACGATATTTCGAAAAAGAATTGGAATTACCAGTTTTATAATCAATAACAATTAAATTTCCCTCATCATCCTCAAGAATAATATCACATATACCTGAAAAACGATGAATATCATCATACAAATACTCTTCAAAACTAAATAACCTATACTCATTATCAACAAAAACTTCCCTAAAAAATAAAGCTAAATTATCAATATGATTTTCAATATCATAACTAATATTCAATTCATAGGCAATTTTAAGAAGTTCATTTTTAATATCAACATTATCCAAATTATCTTTAAACTTTTCACTGAATTTCTCAGCAACACTATGAACATCACTCCCTAAAACCATGTACTCGTTAGGTTCAGCATTAATATTTTCAATGTATTCAAATTTAAATGCCAGAGGACATTTCAGATAAGTATTGATTTTTGATTTGGATAATCTCATGTTACATCTCACATATTTGAATCAAATGTTTAATTCAATAACAAATTATTTAATATTTAAAGTATATAATTTTAATCACATATAATTATGGAGAGTGTATTTTAAAATGAAAATTGTAGCACTTCAAGCAAGTCCACGTGTTGGTGGAAATTGTGATGTATTAATGGATGAAATGATAAAAGGAATTGAAGAAAACGGAGGAGAAGTAACCAAATACTTCTTAGAAAAATGTGAAATCGCACCATGTAAAGCATGCATGCACTGCGCTGAAAACCCAGAATGTATAAGAGCAGATGATGGAAATAAAATCCTTGATGATCTTGTTGCAGCAGATGGAGTTATATTTTCAACACCAATTTATTATGGTCAAATGTCAGCTCAGGGTAAATTAATAATTGACAGATTCTATGCAATCGGTCAAAACCCAGATAAAAACTTATCAGGTAAAGCAGCATTAATATTCACTGAAAACCAACCTGAAGGAACTTATAAAGACTACATTGAACTTACCAAATTCTCACCATTCACTTTCATGGGTTATGAAGTAATTGGTCATGTGGATGCAGGTAGTGCTGGTCCTGCAGGTATTGTTGCTGAAGAACAACCTGATAAATTAAAAGAAGCTTATGAATTAGGTTTAAAATTCTAAAAACCTATTCAATATTTTATTTTTTTTAAATTAACTATTTAATAAGAGAATTATGGGTATCGGATCATTTTTCAAGAAAAAAAAGGATGAAAAATCTGAAGAATGTCATATTAAGATTATAACAGATAATTGTGATTTATGTGAAAAATGCATTATTGCCTGCACTAATAATGTTTTAATTTTAACTGATGATAAGATTCTTGTTCGTGATGCACAGGTTTGCAGAAATTGTAAAGTTTGTATGGCGATTTGTCCTAATGAGTGTATTATTGTTGAATAATATAGTTTAATTAATTTTTTCACGAATTGTGTCGATGAAGCTTTTATCTTCAAATTTAATTATTCGTGTAATTTTATCTGATTTTTTAATTTGTATTGTATCTTCGTTAAATATTTCAATTGCTTTTCCATCATATAATACATAAGCATTTGTGTTTTCTCTTAGTTCAGTTATTTTAATTTCAATAATACTATTTTCTGAAAGGATAATGCTTCTGTTAATCATTGTATGTGGTGCTATTGGTGTTAATGTGAGAATTTCTGCTGTTGGATCTGCTATTGGTCCTCCGCAGGATAGGTTGTATGCTGTGGATCCTGTGGGTGTGCAGACCAGTATGCCGTCAGCGGTGTATGAATTAATTAATTTACCATTAATTGTTGCATTGAATCTTATTATTCCAAATGTGTTTTTTGAAATTGCTATTTCATTTAATGATTCGGGTATTCTGATTTTTTGTTTGTTTTTTTTAATGATTTGTCCTTCTATCATCATTCTTTTTTCTATGCTGTAGTTGTTGTTAATCAGGTTTTCTAATGTTTTTTCAAGGTTTTGGGGGTTGGTTTGTGTTAGGTATCCTAGTGTTCCAGTGTTTATTCCGAGTATGGGTTTTTCACATGCGATTCTTGCGGTTTTTAAGAAGGTTCCATCTCCTCCTATTGAAAATATAATGTCAGATTCTGTTATTTGGTTGGTGATTTGGATGTTTAATTCTTTTGCTTTAGTGTGGATTGTTTTTTCTGTTTTTTTTGCAAGATTATTATTTTTGTCTGTGTTTAGGAATATTTTCATATTCATAATTTTTCCATTGCATTGTTAATAAGCTTTTAGTTGAAATTACATTTAATTATATTAATGGTTAATATGAAAAATAGTATTTTAATTTAAAATGTTTTTAAAATAATGAGGATTAGTAAAAAAAGAAGTGAAATCAATGTAGGTAATCTACATCATAACTCTAATATATTAGCATCTATAACCTGAACAGTCATGTTCTCAATAAACTCATCACACTCATCCATAAAATTTAAAAAATGAGGTGAACGCATATGCTTTTCTAAAGCCTCCTGAGATTCCCATTTTTCAACAAAAGTTAAAAAACTATCATCCAATGATTTTAACAATTTATAATCAACATTACCTTCTTCAAGTAAAGATTCATCAATCAACTCATTGGAAACTTCTAAAATACTATCATAACAACCTTCTTTAGGCTCAACATTTGCTAAAACAAGAATGAAATCCATAACTATACACCAAAATATATTTGATTATGGATAAATATTAATTTCATAATACTTAATATTTGTTATATTTGAATCAATCATCTTTTTTCACCGATAATCAATGTTAATTAATTTTTCCACAAAACTAAGTTATATATAATATTCTTGACAGATTTAAAAACATGAAAATAAAATTTCTTTAAAATAATCTTTTAAGGAGGTTAATGGTAATTTATGAATATTTTAATATCTAACGATGATGGAGTTGATGCCCCAGGAATATTAGCTGCAAAACAAGCTGTTGAAGATTTAGCTAACGTTTATGTAGTGGCTCCGGATAAAAATAACAGTAGTGTTGGGCGTCGCTTATCATTATTCAAACATTTAGAACTTAAAAAATGCGAACTTGAAGATAAAAGTCCTGCTTACAGTGTTTCCGGAAGTCCTGCAGATGCAGTGATTGTTGGAGCAGATTATATAATGGACGAAAAACCGGATTTAGTAATAACCGGAATAAATCAAGGAGTGAATATCAGTTGTGATATAACATCATCAGGTACTGTATGCGCAGCTTTTGAAGCAGTTAGTCTTGGAATACCTGCTATTGCAACTTCACTTTTCATCGACCCTAAAACATCATATAAACAGGATGAAAACGGTGAATGGTATGTGGATTATGATTTTACATTAGCAAAAAAAGTTTTACATGATACTGTTCTAAAAATAATAAACCAAGGATTTCCAGAAGGTGTTGATTTATTTAATCTAAACATACCCTCAAATTATGAATCCGAAGATGTAAAAATTACCAGATTATCCCATAAAATGCTTGATAAAAAAGTCATTGACAATAATGATGAAGAAAAATCAGAAATATTCAACTATCCTCTAGATGAAAATCAAAACACGGATAATTTAATCATGATAACTTCAGGTCTTGTTAAAGAATATGAAAAAGATAGTGATGGATATGCATTATTCATTGAAAAAAGACCTAGTTTAACTCCACTTAATGTTAATATGACTTCTAAAGACTTAACTGATTGGTGAAAAAATATAATTTCATAAAAAAATACATTAATTAAAAAAAACAAATACTAAATTATTATAATAATTACTAAAAATTTTTTTTGGAGAAAAAAATTATGATATATTCAACTGAGATAGAAAATATGTGTCCTGTTCACAAGGGTGCAAATCATGACCCGGCTCCAATACCAGAGGAGGGAAACTGGGTTAAAGCAAAACAAATAAGTGATATTTCAGGTTTCACCCATGGAATCGGATGGTGTGCACCACAACAAGGAGCATGTAAACTAACATTAAACGTTAAAAATGGAATTATAGAAGAAGCATTAGTTGAAACATTAGGATGTTCTGGTATGACTCATTCAGCAGCAATGGCAGGGGAAATACTTGTTGGAAAAACAATCCTTGAAGCATTAAACACAGATCTTGTTTGTGATGCAATCAACACTGCAATGCGTGAATTATTCTTACAAATCGTTTATGGAAGAACACAATCTGCATTTTCAGAAGGAGGACTTCAAATAGGTGCCGGACTTGAAGATTTAGGAAAAGGCCATAGAAGTCAGGTTGGAACAATATACTCTACAAAAGCAAAAGGACCAAGATATCTGGAACTTACCGAAGGATACATTACAGAAATAGGTCTTGATGAAGATGATGAAATCATAGGATATAAATACATTAATTTAGGTGTAATGTTAGATGCTATTAAAGATGGAATTGACCCATTAAAAGCTATTGAACAAGCAACAGGTCAATATGGTAGATTTGACAGTGCAGTTAAAAAAATAGATCCAAGGAGTGAATAAAAAATGAGTTTATTTGAAAGTTATGAAAGAAGAATTAATCAAATCACTCCAGTATTAGAAAAATATAATATAAAAGATCTTCAGGAAGCAAAACAAATCTGTCTGGATAAAGGTTTTGACCCGGCTGAAATTGTAAAAGGAGTTCAACCAATTTGTTTTGAAAACGCATGCTGGGCATATACACTTGGAGCAGCAATTGCAATAAAACAAGGTTGTGTTAAAGCATCCGATGCTGCCCGTGCAATAGGAGAAGGACTACAAGCATTCTGCATCCCTGGAAGTGTAGCTGATGACAGACAAGTAGGTTTAGGTCATGGAAATCTCGCATCAATGTTATTAAGTGATGAAAGTGAATGTTTCGCATTCTTAGCAGGACATGAAAGTTTTGCAGCTGCAGAAGGAGCAATTGGAATTGCAAACTCTGCAAATGAAGTAAGACAAAAACCATTAAGAGTAATATTAAATGGACTTGGAAAAGATGCAGCACTAATCATTTCAAGAATCAACGGATTCACACATGTTGAAACAGAATTTGATTACTTCACTGGAGAAGTGAAAATAATAAAAGAAAAAGCATACTCTGATGGTGAAAGAGCAAAAGTAAGATGTTATGGGGCTGATGATGTAAGAGAAGGTGTTGCAATAATGCATTTAGAAGGTGTTGATGTATCAATTACAGGTAATTCAACAAACCCAACACGTTTCCAACATCCAGTAGCAGGAACATATAAAAAAGAATGCATAGCACAAAATAAAAAATACTTCTCAGTTGCATCCGGAGGAGGAACAGGAAGAACCTTACACCCGGATAACATGGCAGCAGGACCAGCATCATATGGAATGACAGATACACTTGGAAGAATGCACTCAGATGCACAATTCGCAGGATCATCATCCGTACCGGCTCACGTTGAAATGATGGGATTAATAGGTATGGGAAACAATCCAATGGTTGGAGCATCAGTAGCAGTAGCAGTTGCTGTTGAAAAAGCGATGAAATAAAAATTACAGGAGGAATTCTCCTCCACAAAAATCTTTTTTTTTAAAAATCTAAATAAGGATAGTTTAAACTATGACAACACAATGGGGATTAACCGTACGAGGAATATGTGAATTTAAAGGAAAAATATTATTATTAAAAATAAGACCAGAATCCCATCACAACCCAGGTAAATGGGAAATTCCAGGTGGAAAAGTTAAAAAATCCGAATTTTTCGACGAAGCATTGAAAAGAGAATTTCAAGAAGAAACAAATCTTGAAATCAACATAGAATCATTATACAATCTAGTTGAAAATGAATACAAGGCATGTAAAACATCTGAAATTATCAAATCAATTCAATTAATCATGAAAGTCACATGTAAGACAAATAAAGTTAAACTAAGTGAAGAACATGATGATTATGGATGGTTCAGCAAAGAAGAAGTGAAAAAAATGATAAATGAAGAGTTATTAACTCCTCCAGCAATAAATGCATTTGAAAAATTAAAGTTTCAATAATTTAAACGCATTATCATATAAAATTAATGATTTTTCCTCATCTGTTAAATCAAGTTTATTAAAATATTCCATTTCACTAACTGATTCCCACATAGGATAATCAGTTCCCCATAATACTCTATCAGCACCATAAGCATGAATTAACTTCAATGCAGTTTCAGGGCTTAAAGCATATAAACTTGAACTTAAATCAACATATAAATTAGGAGTACCAACTAATAATTCAGTAGCTTCCTCCCAAACACTCCAACCTGCAAAATGAGCTCCAATAAAAGTAATCTCTGGGAATTTATCTAAAAACGCTTTAATTTGTTTCGGATTAGAATAATTATATCTGAAATCTCCACAATGAACAAGCATCGGCACATCACTTTCATTTATAACTTCACCTATTTTAAATGCTTTGTCACTGTCCATTGAAAATCTTTGAAAATCAGGATGTAATTTAACACCTTTAAGACCAAGTTCAATCAGATAATCAAAATCTCCCTGTATATCTTCACTATCAGGATGCAGAGTTCCGAAACCTGTGAATAAATCAGGATGTTGATTCACTGAATCTGCGATAAATTCATTTATTGATTTGACCTGTTTTGGTGTGGTTGCAACAGAATGAACAAGATAATGTGTAACACCAACTGCACTACCATCTCTTATTAAATCATCTAATTTACCGTTTAATGACATGTCTAAATCATAAAAATCTCTTATTCCAATCACTGCTTTGCTGGCAATTTTTTCAGGATAAATATGACAATGTGAATTTATAATTTTTCTCATAAATAACAGAATCCTTTAATATAATTTTTCTCCAGTGTATAAGTTTTCTTCACTATATATTCTGATTAATCTATCTATTAAATCTTCATACATTAATCGATGACCAACAGCTCCACCATGAATTGTTTTAACATTATTTAAACTTTTATCGGCAAATTCTCCTGAATTATTTATAATATACCACATTCCATGTGGAGTGTAAATGAATAATTCTCCTTCTCCTTTATCAAATCCTTTTTTAAAACTGTCCTGAGGATCATATATTTTTGTTGAATGAATTACTAGTCGTGATAAATCCTGTTTAGGTCTTGTCCCTCCTTTTTCAAATAACATTTTTAACCATTCATAACTTTGATCTATTAATTTTGCTTTTTTAATAGGATCTTTGAATGCATTACTGATTTTATCCTGTCTTGATTTAAGAGTATTTGTTATTCCAAGTATTTCTTCAACTTTCGCAACATCTTTTTCAAGACATCTCCATCCTTCAGGTCTTCCAGTTACTTGAATATTGCCTTCTTTAAAATCCATTCTTTTAAACTGTTTGAAATATTTTTTTACTTTTTCAAATTCTTCATCAGGTATTTTTTGATTTAATCCATAAAGGTATCCGTATTCATTTGCATCATAACATTTTGTTTCAAGTTTCAATTCATTATTTGCCATAGTATTATATTTAATTTTAAATTGCATATAATTATTTAGTAAATTATTTTTATCTTTAAAACCAATATAATATATTATGGTTAAAGTAAGTATTTTAGGTTCAACTGGAATTATCGGAAAAAATGTTGCTTTTACACTTGCACGTGAAGATACCGTTGATGAAATTGTTATGTTTTCAAGACCTGCAAGTGTTGATAGGGCTAAAGGAGAGACTTATGATATGTATGATGCATTAGCAGCAAGGGATATTGATTGTAAGTTAACTCCAACATGTGATTTTAAAGATATTGAAGGTTCTGCTATTGTACTTATTACTGCAGGAATTCACAGGGAAGAAGGTATGAAAAGATTGGATTTAGCTATTCCTAATGCGAAAATAGTTAAATATTACTCTGAAAAAATCGCAGAATATGCGCCGGATTCCATTATTTTAGTTGCAACTAATCCAGTTGATGTTATGACAACTGTTGCTCTTAAAGCATCTAAATTTAAAAAAACTAAAGTTATTGGTGTTGGAAATCACTTGGATTCATTACGTTTGAAAAATTATTTTTCAAGATATCTTGATATTAACAGTTCTGAAGTCCACACAAGGGTTATTGGTGAACATGGAGATCATATGGTTCCTCTTTTAAGTTCAACAACAATTGGAGGTATTCCTCTTAAATATTTCGTTGAATATGTTAATTTGGATATTACTGGACTTGTTGAACAATTAAAACGTGCGGGAAACACTATTATTTCTAAAAAAGGAGCAACTGAATATGGTCCTGCTTTTGCAATTTCAAATTTAATTTCAACAATGATTACTGATTCACATAGGGTTTTAACAGTGAGCAGTTATCTGGAAGGTGAAATTGAAATGATTGATGAGGTTTCACTTGGTGTTCCGGCAGTTATTACAAAAAATGGTGTTGCAATGATTGTTCCAATTCATATGAATGATATTGAAAAAAAGGAATTTATTGAAGCAGCACACACTGTTAGAAATGCAACAGATGAAGTTTTAGAAAATATTAATATTTAATGTCTCATGGTTATTAGTATGAATATTGTTGAAAAATGGACTCAGTCAAGTCTTGTTTTAAAAATTATTATTTTTTTAATAATCGGTATAATATTAGGATTCACTGTTCCAAAATGGTCATTTATAGGTTTTTTTGGAGAAATTTTTGTAAATGCACTTAAAGCTATTGCACCATTATTAGTTTTTGCATTAGTATCTTCATCTATTTCAAAAGCAAAATCAGGTATTGGGAGCAGGTTTAAAATAGTTATTTTTTTATATTTATTAAGTACCTTTTTAGCAGCATTGATTGCAGTATTTTTCAGTTACACATTCCCAGTTTCAATTCATCTCACAACAGCAATTAATGCCACTGCACCAAATATTAATAATGAATTATCTAATCTGGTTTTATCTGTATTTTCAAATCCTATAGGTTTACTATCACAAGGACAATATCTTGGAATATTATTCTGGTCGGTTGTTTTTGGTTTTGCATTAAAAAAAGTTGCAAGTTCAAATACAATGAATGTTTTAAATGACTGTGCAAGTGCAATTACTAAAGTTGTAGAAGGAATCATTCAATTTGCACCAATAGGTATTATGGGACTAGTATTTACATCAATCAGTAAATCTGGAGTTGAAATATTCATTCAATATGGACAATTAATATTCCTACTTGTTTTATGTATTGTGGTTGTCGCATTTATTATGAACCCGATTATTTCAGCTATTCTTCTTAAACGCAACCCTTATCCATTAGTATTCACATGTTTTAGAGAAAGTGGTATTACAGCATTTTTTTCAAGAAGTTCCGCAGCGAATATTCCTATTAATATGAAATTATGTCAACGTTTAGGTTTGAATGAGGATTTCTTTTCAATCAGCATTCCTTTAGGTGCAGCAATTAATATGGATGGTGCTGCAATAACTATTACTGTAATGACTCTTGCAATTTGCCATACAATAGGAATTACCATTCCATTACATATAACTATATTATTATGTGTTATTTCAACCCTGGCTGCATGTGGTGCATCAGGAGTTACCGGAGGATCAATGCTTCTTGTACCAATGGCATGTTCCCTTTTTGGAGTTAACAGTGATATTGCAATGCAGGCAGTTGCAGTGGGATTTATAATCGGTGTTATTCAGGATTCATGTGAAACAACACTTAACTCTGCCAGTGACGTGTTATTCACAGCAACAGCAGAATATTATAATTGAGCTAAAAACGGTATTAAAATTAATTTCTTAGGGGAATTTAGAAAGGAGGAATAAAATAAAATGAAACTTGTTGTTCAAAGAGTAACCTCTGCAAGTGTTGAAGTTGAAGGTGAAATTATAGGTGAAATTAATAACGGATTAATGGTTTTAGTAGGTTTTGGAGAAAATGATACAGTTAAAGAAGCTGAATATTTAGCCCGTAAACTTGCAAAACTCAGAATATTTGAAGATGACAATGGACGAATGAATAAATCAGTAATTGATATAAACGGTAAATTATTATTAGTTCCACAATTCACATTATATGCACATACAAAGAAAAACAGACCATCATTTCACAAAGCCCTCGCACCAGATAAGGCAACAGAATTATTTGATTATTTCACAAATAAATGTGGAGAATTAGTTGATGTTGAAACAGGAAAATTCGGTGCATTCATGAAAGTTAATCTGTTAAACAATGGTCCGGTAACTATAATTTTAGAAAAAGAATATTGATTTAATAATAGGATAAATACAAAATATTTAAAAACATCTATAATTATAATATTAATATAAAAATTAAATAATGGGAAATGATTAAAACAATGACTTCCAAATCAAATGAGATTAAAAGATTAACCACTCCATTAAAAATAAAAGAATTTAAAGCCTATGATAATGAGGGTGAACTGCTAAAATGCAGTGAAACATTATCAGATGTAAGATTCATGATTGAACCAAAAGAGAATATATTAAACGATAATGAAATAATACAATATGCTCCACAATCAAAATCAGCTTCAAAAATTCGTTTAAAAAATGGAATTAAAAATCTTCAGGACATACTATTAATACATGAATCATTAATATGGGCATTAGGATTATATTATGTGATATTAATAAGTATTAGTATTCCAGTTCTTTATTTTAAAAATATGATAGGAATATATCTAGTTTTAGCATTAATAATTTCTCCTGTTATTTATTTATATTATATAATTAATTTAAAAAATTATACTAAAATCAAAGCAAAAAAAGAAAATAAAAAAATTAAACAGAAAAAAACAACAGAACAAACATCAACAGAGGAAATTCAAGAAGTTGAATCACTTAAAAAATATGAAAAAGAAATATATAATTTAAAAGTATTATTTGATGTTAAACAAGAAGTTGTTCGTGATTTAATTAAAAAAAGATTTGAACCACCACAAATAACTTATGATAAATTCATATCATTAATAGATAGTTGCCATAAAATATTCTACTCCCAATATGATGGTGTGGAGAATATTATAAAATTAGCAGCAGATGACTCTCCTAAAGTTCAAAATGAAATAAATAATAAAATTAATATAATGAAAAAAATAATTAATCAAATTGAAGATTTAACAAATGAATTAGTAATTAATATTAACTCCTCACAGGAATCAGAACAGGATGTTTCCAACCTTCTTGATGATATGGGGAATTTAATAGAATCAGTTAAAAAATATTAAATAATAATTAGATTTATAAAATTATATGTAGGTGATGTAGAATGGCTGAATTCTCATTAAATGTAGATGAAATTAAAGATGATGTTGAAAAATCTTTAAATGTTGAAAAAGAAAAATTAGAAAACTCTAATCTCAAAACACAAGCTGGTGAAAATGCAGTTGCTATATTTGATGCAAACTTAGATAATCCACAGGAAAGAGAAAGCATTTTAAAACCATTAGATGATTTCGGATTAAATGACATGTCAAAATCTGCAGCTCACAATGAAATGTTAGCCACAAGATTTGTGGATTTAACAAAAGGTGGTAAAGATGCAGATAATATTAGTGGACAATTACTTGAATTAAACAAACAAATGAAAGATTTAGATCCAAGTAAAGTTGATTTTGCAAAAAAAGGAGTTCTGGGAAATATAATGAACCCTGTAAGAAAATACTTCGCAAAATATGAAAAAGCAGAAGTAGCAATATCAGACATCGTCGAATCTCTTGATAAAAGTAGTAGAGTACTTCAAAATGATAATACAACATTATTAAATGAAGAAAACTACTTAAGACAAATTACTAATAAACTATTAGCAGATATTGAACTTGGAAAAGAAATGGATGCATCAATAGAAGCACAAATTCAAAACGCAGAAATAGAAGGAATAGATGCGGATAAAATAAAATTTGTTAAAGAAGAAATATTATTCCCACTAAGACAAAGAATAATGGACATGCAACAAATGATAGTGGTAAACCAACAAGGAATAGTATCACTGAACGTAATAAGAAGAAACAATAAAGAACTAATAAGAGGAGTTAACAGAGCTAAAAACGTAACAGTATCAGCACTAAGAACAGGTGTGATGGTTGCAAGCGCATTATATGATCAAAAAATAGTAATGGAAAAAATAAATATTTTAAACCAAACCACAGAAAACATAATAGAATCTACCTCCCACATGCTAAAAGAACAAGGAAGTGAAATTCAAAAACGCAGTGCAGAAACAATGATTTCACCTGAAACATTAAAAGCAGCATTCCAAGAAGCAATACAAGCTATTAATGATGTAAGTAATTATAAAATCCAAGCATTGCCACAAATGAAAGAAACAATAGATATGTTCTCTGACATGGCAGATGAAGGACAGAAAGTAGTTGAAAAATTAGAAACAAAAAATAATTTATTAGAGTAAAAAATAATGAATATAATCGAAAAAATCAAAAACTCATGGTGGATAATCCTATCATTAATTCCATTTATAAATGGGCTGGGATTTGTATACATAGGATTTAAACATAATAATACTAACTGGGTTGTTGAAGGAATCACCTATGAAACACCATGGTTTTTTTACATTATATATAATATAATTTATCACTTCAGCATCCCCACAATAAGTATACTGGTATTTGCAATACTGTTAATGTTAGTCAGTATAATTCGTTCAATTTGGGTTGCTTTTAAACTAGCTGATGTTTATGATAATAATGAAAAATACACAATAAAACAAACTAATTTAAATCATGATGATTCATATAATCATGAAAATAACTCTAAATTAAGCTGTTGTTTCTGCATAGCATGTATTTTCATTATCATAGCAATAATAATCATCTTATAAAACATTTATAATAAAAGTGGATTTTTTATGAAATATTTAATAATTAATGGATCTCCAAGAAAGAAAAACACATGGAATGTTGTAAAACAAGCACGAAAAAACCTTAAAGGTGAATTTGAAGAAATACATTTAATCAAAGAAGAAATACCATTATGTAAGGGATGTTTTAATTGTATTAATAATGGTGAAGATAAATGTCCACATGCAGATAAAATTAAACCTATTATGGATAAAATAAGAAAATGTGATGGATTAATCATCACTTCACCGGTTTATGCATTAAATATAACAGCAATTTTAAAAAACCTATTTGACCATACAGCTTTTCTATTTCACCGACCGGAATTTTTCACCAAAAAAGCATTAGTAGCTGTTACAACAGCAGGAGCAGGTCATAAAAAATGCGCTAATTATATTGATGAAACATTAAGGCACTGGGGTTTTAATAAAGTTTACAAAATACCTTTAGCCTGCGGAGGAAATGAAACTTTCTCAGATAAGAATATTAAAAAAATCAATAAAATCTCAAAGAAATTCGCCAAAGACATGGAATCTGAAAAAATACATTCTCCTAAATTAATGGATATTATATTTTTCAATGCATGGAAAGCATTAGCTTTATCAAAACATCCTATTGAAGCTGATGAAAAATACTGGAATGAAACAGGTTTAATTAATATGGATTTTGCACCTGAAGTTAAATTAAACATATTTAAAAAAATATTTTCAAAAATAATGTTTTTCATCATCAAACAAGTAATAAAATAATTAATATAAAGGTTAGTGTAATGTTTAGAAAAATGAGAAGAAAAAAACAGGAACTGTCAAAAGAAGAATCTATAAATATTCTAATCAATGAACCTCGTGGTGTTTTAGCATTAACAGGAGATTATAATTATCCTTATCCAATTCCTATGAGTCATGTATATGTTGATGGTAAACTCTATTTCCATGGAGCAAAAACCGGTCATAAAAACGATGCAGTTAAAAATAATCCGAAAGCATCCTATTGTGTTGTGACAAATGGAATTTTAAATGATGATGGATGGTCATATAAATTCAAAAGTGTTATAATATTTGGTGAAATTAAAATATTAAATGATAGTGAGGAAAAAATAGATAAACTAACTTATCTTGGAAATAAATTCTTCCCCTCTCATGATTATACAGTTGATGAAATTAAAAGATTATTAGATAAAACTGAAGTATATGAACTTACAATTAAACATATAACAGGTAAATATGTTGAAGAAAAATAGATAATAGGAGGATTAATATTATGAGTCATGTTAAAGAAGCATTAAGATTATTTGAAAATAAATACGTGTGTTCACAAGCTGTTTTCGCTGCTTTTTCAGAGGAATTAGGTCTTGATAAAGAATATGCAATTAAAATAGGAGCATGTTTTGGAAGTGGAATGAGAAAAGGTGAAGTTTGTGGTGCATGTACTGGTGCATTAATGGCTTTAGGATTAAAATATGGTGATGATAAACAAACATCAAACAAGGTTTGTAATGAATTCCTCGATGAATTTAAAAAAGAAAACGGATCATATATCTGTAATGAATTATTAGGATGTGACATAACCACTCCTGAAGGGGTTGATTTTGCAGTAAAAAATAATTTATTCACAGAATTCTGTCCAAAAATGGTTGAATCAGCAGCTGTTATAGTGGAAAAAATATTAAAATAAGATAAATATGATTGGTAATGATTGGGATAATGCACTACAAGAGGAATTTGAAAAAGAATATTTCCTAGAAATTAAGGATTTTGTTAATCAGGAATATAAGACAAAAATAATTTATCCAAAATATGAGGAAATATTCAATGCATTTAAATTAACCGGATTACATGATGTTAAAGTAGTTATTTTAGGTCAAGACCCTTATCATGAAGAAGGTCAGGCTCATGGTCTTGCATTTTCAACTCCAATTGGAAGGCCAATTCCAAGATCTCTTAAAAATATTTTTAAAGAAATACAGATGGAATATGATTATCCAATACCTGAGTCAGGTTGTTTGGAATCATGGGCAAAACAAGGGGTTTTTCTTTTAAATACTGTGTTAACTGTTGAGGAAGGTAATGCTAATTCTCATAGTAAATGCGGATGGCAGATTTTCACTGATAATGTGATTAAAATATTAAATAATCAAAATCAGCCTATTGTATTTTTATTATGGGGAAAGCAAGCTGAAAAGAAAAAGGAATTATTAACTAATCCTAATCATCTTGTTTTAATAACTTCTCATCCATCTCCTTTTTCTGCAAGACGTGGATTTTTAGGTTGTAATCATTTTAAATTAGCTAATGAATTTTTAAAGGATAATGGTTTGGCTGAGATTGATTGGAGATTATAAATTTATTTTATTATCTGATAATCTGTTTTCCGATTATCTCTCCTTCTTGAATCCATATCCACAAGATCATAAACTAAAGGGTTTCTAATAAGCATCATCCATATTTCATAAGTAACTTGGATGAAATCATTATTTAGTTTAATATGATTATTCACAATAGGACATTTATAGGGAAATTCACTTTCATCAAAAATTAAATGAAAATCTCCATTTTTTGTAAGATGAGGTATTAATGGGAATGTTCTGCATTGTATTGGTCGAATTGAACGATCACATTCTGGAGGATTAGTGCATTTAACCAGATATATTTGTCCTTTCCATGAATGAGGATATTTAATTTCAGATGAATCAATATAGTAAAGTTCAAAATCAGAGCTGTTTTCATACATTAATTCTTCACCTGGAAGTAAATATAGTGCTAATTCTTCATTAGGATATTCTTCACTATCATATACACAGCATATTTCTCCACATAGCTTGCCGCAATCAAAATCAACTGGTGTTACTGTATCTAATCTTTCATATATTTTTTGGATTGTTTTTTTCATCTCATCTGCACTAATTTCCATAGTTATTATATACTTGTTTTTAAATCTTTAAATATTTCTATTCTATTATGCATATGATTTAATCATTGGTTGTAATTCAATTTATTACAGTTATTATTTTGGGGTGGTGTTTTTTGGATTAGATTGGTTTTTAAAAATAGGTATAAAAATTTCTGATTAAATTTTCATATTCAATGGTTAATTTCTAATATAATATATAATATGCTCTATTTTTAGATTAAATAGAATTTAAATCAATTTTTTATATTTAATTAGCTTTAAATTATAAGTTATTTTAAATAATAAGCACACTCTATATTATTTTACATTTTAAATAATTTTTGTTGATAAATATATAATTCATATAGTTTAAGGTTCTCATAGTTAAATTCAAATAAATAAGATATAAAAGTTTAATATTAATATCTTTTAAACTTTTATTGTTAAAATTAAAGAATTTTAAATGGATTTAGCTAATAAAAAGGTTTATATAAGATATTTGATATAAATATTGATGAAGTGAGATTTTGGTCTCATGGATTTATTAAAAAATTCTATATGGAGGTAAATTATTTTGAACAAAAAAATATTATTCACTGTGCTTTTAGCATTAACATTATTTTTATCAGTTAGTGCAATTCAAGCAAGTGATAATATAACAGATTCAGGTACTATAAATTCAAGTGATAATACTAATATAGAACTTGACAATAATACTGATGATGAATCTGTTAATTCAAATATTTTATCAACTAACATGGAAGAGGCTTCCTCAATTGATAGTGGTAAAAATAAAACACAAATAACTTCACCAACAACAGACATCTACTATAAAGGGTCATTTTCAATAACTCTTAAAGATGAAAATAACAATCAGACAATTTCAAATAAAACAGTTAATTTCACAATTAACAAAGTTAATTATACTGCTGTTACTGATAAAGATGGTGTTGCTAAAGTAAGTTTATCATTAAACCCTGGAAAATATACTGTTAATGTTTATTTTGAAGGTGATGATACATATTTAGCAAGTGATAATTACACATCAACCATTAACATATTATCAACTGTTAAAGCAAGTAATATGAAAAAATATTATCAGGGAAGCACATATTATACTGCAACATTTTATGATAGTAAAGGAAATGTTTTGAAAAACAAGAATGTTGTAATTAAAGTTAATGGCAAATCCCATACTGTTAAAACAAATAGTAAAGGAGTTGCATCTTTAGCTATTAATTTAAAACCTGGTTCTTATAAGGTTGTTGCAACAGATCCACTTACAGGTTATAAAGTAACCACTACTTTTAAGATCTTATCTACAATTGATGGGGAAAAAGTTAAAACCGCAATGGGAGATAAGAAAAAATTCAAAGCAAAATTCTTAAAAAGTAATGGTAAAAGTTTAGCTAAAAAGAAAGTTCGATTTAAGTTAAATCATAGATTTTATAATGTTAAAACCAATTCCAAAGGTTATGCAAGTGTATCTTTGAAAAATCTTTATAAGGGTAATTATAAAATTATTTGTTATAACAGGGATGGATTATCAAAATCATATAAAATTAAAGTTTATAGGAAAGCATCTACTAAATTAACAAGTAATTTTTACACATTCTTTAAAAATGCTACTAAAAACATTGAATTTAAATTATCAAACACTTTAACTGACTCTCCAGTTTCTAAAAAAATTATTAAAGTTACTATTAATGGTAAAACTTATAATAAAAAAACTAACAGTAAAGGAGTGGTTAATTTTAAATTACCTGCTCTTAATAAAGGAATTTATAATGTTAAATATAATTTTGCTGGAGATAATCATTTAAAAGCATCCAGTTCTACTAATAAAGTGGTTGTTATTGATACCAGAAATGTTGATTTAACTGTTAAAAGCACAACAACCTTCGGTTATAATGCGGGCACTCCATTGAAAGTGGCTGTTACTGCCGGTGGTGTTCCTATAATTAAAAAAGCAGTTACATTCGGTATTAATGGTACTTATATCACTAAGAAAACTGATAGTAATGGGATTGCTTCTTTACCGATTAATTTAGCTCTTGGTAATTACACTGCTAATTTTTCTGTTAGCACAGATTCTTTTGTTAATGAAAAATTTGATTCTAAGAATATTACTGTTAAACCAAGAGATAATTCTACTTTAACATGGAAGAGTGGAGATTCATTCACTGATTCTTCTCAAACTTTCAAAGTATCATTAAAGGATACTGTTACTGGTAAAGCTCTTTCAGGTCAAATTGTTAAATTAAGAGTTAATTCTAAAACATATACTGCAACTACTAATTCTAATGGTAATGCTAAATTCAAAACTAAGGTTGCCGTTGGATCTTATTCAATTGCAGTGAGTTTTGCAGGTAATAATGATTATAATTCAAGTTCAACATCTAAATCTGTTAGTGTTACTTTTGACTCCTATACTAAAGGAGTTAATGAGAAAAACACTATTAAGGATTTAAGCGCTTATCTTAAATCATCTAAGAATTGTCAAGTTGGTAATTCTAAGATTAAATCTTTAGTAAAAACATTAACTAAAGGTTTAACTAGTGAATATGATAAGGCAAAAGCTATATTTGATTATGTACGTGATACCTTGTCCTATAGTTTTTATTATAATACTAGACATGGTGCAGCAGGTACATTATCTGCTAAAAGTGGAAATTGTGTTGATCATTCACATTTGTTAGTTGCAATGTTTAGAACAGCTGGTCTTGCAGCAAGATATGTGCATGGTACATGTAGATTCTCTAGTGGAAATACATATGGTCATGTATGGTCTCAAGTATTGATTGGTGATACTTGGGTTAGTGCAGATGCAACTAGTTCTAGAAACTCTTTAGGAAAAATAGTTAATTGGAATACTAAGTCATATAATTTTAAATCTACTTATGCAAGTCTTCCATTCTAATTTTTTTTCTTAATTTATTTTTTTTTATCTAATACTTTTTTTAAAATATAAAAAAAGTAATTAATTTGGTTAATTAATTACTCTCTTTGTGTGTTAAATTTATCTGCAGATTTAATTCCAATTAATGATGCGAATATTGCTAGAATACAGGCGAATGTACATATTATACATATTATTTGTGATGATTGTATTATCATTCCTGCGTATTTTGAGGATAGTTCCAGATTACCCATTATCCATGCAAATATTAATGTTAAAAGACCTAGGCTCATGGTTTGTCCTATTGTTCGCATGGTTGCTTGTGATGCTGATGCGGTTGGCGCATCTTTTGGTGGAACGGAACTCATTATTGCATTCATATTTGGACTTGAGAATAATCCCATTCCTATTCCCTGTAGTATCATTGCTAATATTACTATGTATATTGGTGTGGTGGCATTTAGAAATGTCAGTATTGCCAGTGCGATTGATGCTATTGCCATTCCTATTGCAGCTAGTTTTTGAGGATGGATTTTATCTGATAGTTTTCCTGCATTTGGTGCTATGATTGCCATGATTATTGGGGTTATTATTAGTATTATTCCTGATGTTTGTGCATCCCAGTTTCGTACATATTGGAAGTGGTAGTTTAGAATGGTTGTTACTACCATTATTGCTAGGTAGCTGCATAGTGCTGCTATGTTGGATGATGTGAATTTTTTGTTTTTGAATAGGTTCATGTTGAATACTGGGGATTTTTGCCTTAACTCATATGCAGCAAATATTACTAATAAAATAATTCCAGCAACGGTTAATATTTTACCTGTTGTTGTAATCAAACTGGTAAATCCATATATGAATAATAAAATTCCAACACCATATAATAAAGAACCAATTTTATCAATAGTATCATGTTGATATGTCTTCCATTCTTGAGGTATTTTCACAATCATTAATATAATACACAATACCAAAAACGGAATAACAAAATAAAACATAGATCTCCAACCAAGATTATGAACTAAAAATCCACAAATCACCGGAGAAAGAGACGTTGCCAAATACACTCCTGTAACAGTAAAACCTAAAGCTTTACCTCTATTCTGTGGTTTAACTGCCTGAACAACCATTGCCATGGCAGATACATTTAAAAATGCAACACCAACACCCTGAATAATTCTGAAAATTAAAAAGGATTCAGTGGAAAATGCAAGTGAAGCACCAATTGAACCTATTAAAAACACACTAATCCCTGATAAAAGAGATTTCTTAACACCGAATTTACCTGAAATTTGACCTGCAGGAACAGTGAAAACTGCAACTACAAGGAAAAATATTGTTGGAATCCAGTTCTGTATAACATTATTCATTGTAAAATCCTGTGCAATTGCAGGTACACCAATAATTATACCATTTGACAGAAACACTGCAAAAAATGATGTTATGAATGATATGAATATTACATATGTTTCAAATTCTATTTTCATTTAATCACCTATTAATTTCATTCCATTTATTGCTATTAATTTTAATTTTTCTTTTAACTGTTCATCATTACTGTCTATTCCCACTTCTTTTTCCCATTCTTTTGATATTTCTCTGACTTTGGGAACAAGTTCATCTGCTTTAGGGGTTGTTTTAAGCATATATTTACGTCTGTTATTTGGATTTATTTTTCTTTCAATATATTCCTGGTTTTCAAGTTTTTTTAATGATTTTGCTATGTTTGCTTTGCTTTCACCGTAGAGGTTAACCAGATCTTCCTGTGAGCAGTTGGGATTATCATATATCATCATTATATATCTTATTTCTTTACCTAAATTGTATTCTGCTATTTTTGAGCTTAAATATTTGATTTGGTTTTTGGATATGTTATGTATTAATGCGATTATTGGTGTTTTATTTAATATTTCAGTTTCCATAATCTTTCCATACCTCCCTTGTTTATTTTTTTGTGTTAACAACAATATAAATGTTTACTTTGAAACAGTTAATAAATGAACAATAAATAAATCACAACAAAATAAAAATTGAAATAAACACATAAAATAACAAACCACCATCAATATTGTCTTAAAAAATCCATAGCACTTAAATATAGAAGAATAAAATAATACAAACCACGAACACAAAAAAAGGCAGGTAAATAAAAAATGACAAACTTTGAATTTTTAAAAAACATAAACAAAGAACTATACGAAATCGGAAAAAAACTAGAAAAAGACGTAATCAACTCCCCAAGAGCAGTAACCGCAGACGCAACAATATTCCTAGAAACACTAGTAAAAGACCTATACAAAAAATCAAACAAAAAACTAGAAAAAAACCTAATATCCTTCTACAAAAAAACAGACAACCTATACCGCCAAGGAGCAATCAACTACAAATACAAAAACAAACTCCAACAAGCATACGCGCTAAGAAACAAAATACACAACAAAAACCTAACAGAAAAAGATGAACAACAACTAGCATATGACATACACAAAGAAATATTCTACATCTCAAAAAAATATTACACAGACCACACAAAAAACAAAAACACAAAACCAACATACACAAAACCAACAAAACAAAAAAACCAATTCAAAAACTGCATAATCTGCGGAAACCCAAATAAAAAATCCCCATCAAACATATGCATAAAATGCAACCAAAAAATAGAAACCGCAAACCTAATACAAACACTACAAAACAAAATCAAAAACAAACAATTCACACGAAACGACCTAATAAAACAAGGAATCACAGAAAGCCAAGCAATACTAATACTAATGAAACTAACACAAAAAAATATAATAAACAACAACGGACAATACTACACAATAAACACAGAAAACTTCAAAAAATACATAACACAAACAAAACAATACATACAAATACCTATACTCATAAACAAATTCTACAAAAACGAAATCACACCACAAGAAATAAAACAAACCTCACAATACAAAAAAGGCAGAGAAAACCAAAAACCATACCAGGAATTCTACAAAATAATAAACCAAAAAATCACAACCAACTTTGAAAAAACCCTACAAAAATACAAAAACATCAACAAAAGTAAAAAAACATCCGCAATAACCAACGAAGAAATAACAAAATGGTATTTAAAAAATAAAACAGAATACGAAAACAACAATATAAACACAGCATTCAAAATATACAACGACATATTAATAGAAGAATATTTCAAATTAAAAAACAAAGGATACACTGACAAACAAGCATTAACACAACTACAAATACCAAACCACACACTAACATTTTGGAAAAACAATTACAAAAAACAAGAATTCACAACAAAAACCCTAAACATTAAAAAAAACATAATCATAAACGAAATCAGAAAAAACAAAACAATCAAAGACACACTAATAACAGCACAAACCACCCAAAAAGAATTTGAAAAAATATATCAAACCTCAAAAGAATCAAATGACAACTTCTATAAACAATTCCATAAACAATACACACAAAAAAGACAAAAACAACTAATAAAACACCTTAAAAAACATAATTTAGACCGTGCAATAAAATTATCAAAAATAACAAAAAACGAATTTCTACAATGGTACTATGAAGGAGAAACAACCTACTCAGAATTTTACATGAAAACCACACAAATATTAATGAAAAAATACATTAACTATCGTGAAAACAACTGGAACAAAAAAGAAATACTAAACAAGATAAAAATCCCAAAAACAATATTTGACTCATGGAATAAACATGAAAATATAAAATTATTCAAAGACTTCAACGATAAAAACAACAAAATCACATCAAATCTGATTAAACGAGGATTAATTATAAATGCAATAAAAGAAGGTAAAACTAAACATGAAGCAATTTTCTCATCAAACCTCACACCAAAAGAATTCATGGACATTTACAACACCAGTAAAAAAGAAAAAACAGAATTCTATTTAAGATTTGACACAGAATATGAGAAAAGCAGAAAAAATAAATTTACAAATCTAATAAAAAAACAGGATTTCTACAATACCATTCAGGAATGTGAAATATCAAAAATGGAATTTAAAAAATGGTATTCCAAAGACCAGGACTATTTTATTTCAACAAAACAACCAACCAATTTTTATTTAACCACAACATTAGAATTAATGGATAAATATATAAAAGCAAGATTTCAAGGTAAAAATAAACCTGATGCTGCTAAAAGTGTTGGATTATCAAATAATGATATTAACAAATGGATTAATCACACAGAACATGATCTGTTTAAGGATTTTCAATTAAAACTAGAGAAACTCCACACCAGACTAATAATTGAAGGATTTAAACAAGAAAAATCAAAAATTGAAGTTTCAGAAACTTATGATATTCCAGTTAAAACTATTGAAAAATACATAGGGTTAGGTGGAAGAGGATTTATGAATTATATGGAATTATTCAATTTATATGAGGATAAAGTCATACCTAAACATTTGAATATGTTTTTAAATTCTTTTAAAAGCAAATCATATTATAAATCATTAAAACATTCTAAATTAACAAAAGAAGAATTAAAATTCTATTATAATCTTGGTAAATCCGGAAATAATAAGTTCAAAGATTTTTATAAAGATTTTCTAAATCTTAAAATCAATATTTATGTTGACAACATTCTATCGAATAAATCATCAAAAATAGCAATGAAAAATTCCAATTTAACTAAAGAAGAATATAAAATGAACCTGAAAATAATTGATGATCTTATTTTAAATGGGAGACTTGACATTGCCAAGGAGTTAATTTTAAAATATAAATTAAATGGAGCTAAATTAGCAAAAAAAATTGGTATTGGTGTTGAAGAAGTATATGAATGGTATTTTAAGGGAAAAGATGATGATGAAAAATATGTGGATTTTTGTAAAATTTTTGAATTCGGAGTAATCCTTCCAAGATTAATTGCATTTAATAAAGCTTCAGATTTGGGAATGTCAAAAAAATGGTTGATTAAAAAACTTAAAAAAGATTTAGGAATGAAAGATTTTAATATCTGGAAAAATAACGGACTCATTGATTTAAAAGAGGTTAAAATTAAAATTAAAGGAGTTGATTTAATTGATGATAAAATAATCCCTTTAACTTTATTGTGCAAGAATTCTCCGGCTTCTTTAAGCCGGGGATGAATTGCACATTTTAGTGGGTTAGTGTCTATATTTTTTTTATGTGGATGGGGTGGTGAGTTAGATAGGATTGGATGAT
>SUTL01000058.1 GCA_015062925.1 Methanobrevibacter thaueri | reverse complement strand
GATATTCTGCCCAATATGGCTGTACTTGGCAATATCGGTTTGTTCATTGCAACACTACATAATCCTATAAGAGCCGCCAAAGTTAACTGACTAGAATATCCAACACCCCTCAAATCATGAACCTGCATGATATATTCCTTATCTTTGACATCGATTGCTCCACTAATCTGTTTGGCATTAGCCTTGAAGAAATCAAATGCAATGTTAATTGTTTCTTTAATTGAACCTGCACCCCTGATGCTGAATTTAGTATGCCCATCAACCATACCTGTTTCAAGTTTATATGTGCCAATTTTACCACTTAAGGACTCGGCAACAGAATAAATATGACCTGGTTTGGATAAACCTTCTGGAATTAATTTATTGGAAGCCTGTTCACGGACTGTAACAAATTCCTCTTTTTCCTCTTCAACATCTATATATGAGAAATTAACATCATAAAATTCCATTCCACCAATCTTTTTGAGCTGCTCTTTAACTCTCCTACGGGATTCCAATGCAATTTCCAATATTTCTCTGATATCTTCCTTGTCAAATTCACCATCAGGATAAACAATTTTTACAAGGCCGGAAACCATTTTACGAACTGCCTTTGTATCTCTCTGATTTAAATCTCTTCCTAATTTAAAATATTCATCTGCAGCATCTTCAAAAGAACGTTTTCTCATTTCCCTTAAAAATTCTGCAAGGAAATCTGTAATAAATCCATAATCATCAGTAAAGAATTCTGGTCTATATTTAGGTATTTCCCAACCCGGAACATAACAATGCATCCTGTCAAAAAATGCTGTGTCATTAGCCATTTCATTAGGGAAAGGTTCGAATAAATGTGATGATTTAAGAATGACTTCAGGGCTATGGTCAATATTTCCTACAAACACCATGGACGCATTAGCATTCTTTTCTTCTTTACCTCTTGAAAAGGATCCTGATGCCATGAAATCTTTCATAATCGCGATTCCATCTTGGTCTTTGAATTTAATTCCGGCAACTTCATCAAAGGCAACGCAGTCCCACATTCCAACAAGCCCAATCTGCTTTGTGTTCATATTATAAAATAAATTTGCTACCGTAGTTTGACCACCTGAAACCAAAATACTGTTTGGGGATATTTCACGATAAATATGAGATTTACCTGTGCTTCTTGGACCCAATTCACATAAATTGAAATTATTTTCAACAAGAGGGATTAAACGTGACAAAAGCAACCATTTAACTCTAGTTGACAGTTTTGTTGGTTCCATACCACAAGATTTCAAAATCAAATCAATCCATTCCTCTTTTGTGAAATATTTTCTATTCATCAGTATTTCATCCATATCCAAATGAGGTAGCTGAATTGGAATCAAATCACGAATTACAAATGGCATTCCTCTTCTGTCCAATTCTTCATTACCGTATTCCAATTTAACCATACACCATAAGTTTCCACCAAGCAATCTTTCATATCGTTGAGGAAACTCATCATCAATAGGAATGTTTGTAATTCCTAAATTGGAAAAGGAAGCCTCATAAATATCCTGTTTATAGTTTAACTTGACAGAAATGACATCAATGATTGAATAAGTTCCATATTCCCTTAATTTTGATTTTATTTTTTCTGCTTCATCAGGACGAACATAATTTTCAGCCAGAATCTGTTTAACATTAGCAACACCTTGTTCTATTAAAGACTCATCCTGTGAACAATATTTTCCAAGCAAATATTCCAAAACATAAACCGGAACATTAGCTCCCTCTTTAATACGTTTGGTTAAATCTTTTCTAACAATTCTGCCGTCAAAATAGTGTTTTAACTTAGTGTTCAAATCATCCTGTTGTTCAAAAATATTTTCTTCAGTATCCATAATTTAACCCCTAAAAGAAATCAAATCCATCCTGGAAAGCCATATCAATTGTGAATGGAATCCTATCAACTTCAATATCCTCTTTTAAATCCCTAATAATTAAATAATAATTTTTAGACTTATCATATTGTTTTTGCAGTAATCTGAAATTCTCCTTAAACTCACGGTCTTCAGCAGAATCAGAACTTTTATCGGCGAAAATGATACTTTCTCCTGAAATTTTATTATTATCTTCATCAACAAAGTAAACCGATGCTTCTAAAGGAAGTACATCCTGTGAAATATTTTCTTTTTGGAAGAATGTCAACATCACATCATGATTTGTAATTTTATTTTTAGTTGAGATTAATTGCAATTCAACTGTTCTTTGATTTTTAGCTCCTTTTCCTCCACTAACCTCTAAAAGAGGAATAATACATTCCTCTAAACTTGCACCACCATGTACAAAGTTAAGTCCTGCACCCTGTGTCTTGAATACATCTGCACCTACTGGAACATTTGCATATAAATCCATTCCCAAATAATCCATGGACAGTGAAACTGCACCATCTATTTCCAATGGATTTTCAGATATTATAAAACGTTTGTGTTTTTTCTCACTGAATGCATCTAAATTCACTTTACTGTACTCTTCAAGTTTGTCACGTTTATATATGAATCCATGGTCTGCAGTTATGTAGGAATGTGCAAAGTTCAAATTAGTCAATGTAGTTATAAGCTGTTTTAAGTCTTCAATAGTTTCCTGAGCTGCATTGAACACCTCATTTTCAGAAGGTGCATGATCACCTATCGCATCAATTTTATTATGATAAATATAGATAAGCTTAAGTCCTTTTAACAGTTCTTTTTTCTCACTGCTTGTCATTTTATCAAAATCTTCAAACTGAATTGCCATTACTTCATTAATGTTGGAATTTAAGATGTTATTGCGCTCATCAGTGGATTTACATTTCATTTCATCGACTAAAATTGTTTCATTATCGTATTTAATTTCTTTATTCGGAAGCAATGATGCCATACCCAATGCAGTGTAAGATGGAATTGATGAAATCATAGGCTTGATTACAGGTTTTCTTTTTGGGTCCTTTTCAAGTTCAGCAAACAATTCAACTGCACATCCATATCTAAATGCATCGGATATAATAACAGCAGTTTTATGTTCCCTAACAGATGAAGGAACAAATCTCTTAAAGAATTGCCACTGTTTTAAGACATCTAAATTCTTAATTGACTTTTCTGCTAATTTCTTGGTGAACTTAGGATTAATTACACTTAAAAACTTATTTACATACAGATTTTCAATCAGTTGCCTTAAATCCTCAAGATTTTCAGTGAAAGTCAACTTATCATAGAAATAATAGAATTTCCTATAATATGAATCCAGATAAACCCATTTATTAGCATATGAATTAATAATTTCTTCTGCCTCTTCGGGGATTTCAAAACGCATGAATTCATTAATTAAAGAAATGAACTGATTTGCATATTTCAATACTTCATAATAATTCTCATATTTTTTATAAAAATGAGTTTTCTTCCTATTTTCTAAAATAGACTTAAATTCAGTACCTAAATCAACTTGAGTTTCATATAATACCTCAATGTAATGATTTATAATATTTTGATCAAACCTCTCAAAGGAATCACAATTTACATATGCATCAATATTTGTTTTACTTAAGCTTGTGATGTTGAGTTTAGGTTCCAATATTTCAGCAATCTGGTCATAATAATCAGAATAGTTTGCATTATTCATGAATTCACTTACAAATATTTCAGAGTTGTTTTTATCCTCAACCAAATACTCAGTCCATGATCTTGGAGTGGCACCATCATAATGGCTTGCAGTATAATTTAATATTAATGACCTTACAAGCTTTGAAACACTGGGATTTTCATCAGTGTATGAGAATCTTCTTGAAATCAGTTGCCAGAACTCATCTAAAATATTGAATTTTTCAAAGTTTTTAATTATCTTATTTACCTCTGAAAAATTGTTTATAATAACTTCACGGACAATATAATCAAAGTTTAGTGTTTTTTGATTTGATAAAACTGCTAAAATAGCATTTATGATATTGAATTCAGAATATTGAATATTTAAATTCTTAAATGCATCAATTCGTGATTTCGCATTCCAAAATGCAGAATATTTTTTAAGCAAAGGATAGAATTCAGGTGGAACATTAAGGCTTTGTCCAACCATTTCAATTTTATCCGCTGAAAATGGAATAGCATAATGAGTCAAATCAGCTAAATAATTTTCACCATCATCAGGCTGGCTGAAAGGAGCATAAATCAAATAATTACTATTCTTATCCTCAAATTCGATTAAATACTTAGTTTTAATTAAATTAGTGTCATTTAAAATATGTAATTTTGCAGAACTTAAATTAATATTCTCAATATCCTCAACAAATTCCTGATTCTCATCATACCAAAAAACAATCTGGCGATAATAAGCCTCATCAAATATTGTGTTCAATCTAGATTCAATCTCGTCAAGATTCATTTAAATCCCTTTTAAAATATTTTCAAATTCACCATCAGATAAAACCGGCTTTAAATTATCCAATTTAACTTCTTCATCAACATTCGCATATCTCATTCCACGTGTTCGTGAAAGATACCTTGGTTCATCAAGCTCATAAACCCTTAAAATCCAAACTTGCGCCTTTGAATTACCTAAATATGATTTAACATGATCTCTTGTCCAAATATGATAATCATTTAATGAACCTATTCTTGCTGATGACTTTTCAATAACTTTTTCAACTTTAGCATAATACTTAACTTCAAATTTAGAGTCTTTATTGTTTGGAAGAGCATTTTCTTTTACAAAATCTTTATAATCATCTTGAAAACTATCTAAATAATTATCTTTAAGAGCATAACTTACAGTCGGATATAAAAGAAACTCAGTTACATTAGTCCCATATTTTCTTATAAGAATTGATTGTTTTCCCTTACCCAATGCTTCAATTGTTGCATTCCATTCATTTAAACATTTTGTGATTGTTACAACCATATTATGACCTCATAGTTTTAAGTTAATAATATCCACATCTTTTAATTCTTCCTTAAGTTTAGATTTAAGTTTTTCAATGAATTCATCAATTTTTTCTTCGGATTCTAATTTAACATTAGGAATTTGAGTTATAACTTTAATATCCACATCCTTTTCAATAGGAATTACAGGAGGTTCTGGAGGTTCAGGTTCATCATCTCCCCCTTCTGGAGGTTTTGGAGTTCTATTCTCAATAAATTTATTAATTTCATTGATACACATTTTTTTAAGGTTCTCTGATTCAGTTGTAATTCCATTAATAATTGCAATATTTCTTTCCAAACCTAACTTATTTTTTAGAGATTCAAATCTTAAGTTAATATTATCATTAAACTCTTTTTTAAGTTCCTCATCAGTTAATCTTATTAATACACTATCCAAATCACCATTAATTCCATTTAAAATAATTGTTTTTTTATCTTCTAAAATTTCATCAAACCGATCGTTAAATTGTTTGTTTAAATCCGGGAGATCTTTAATAAATGAATAAGGACTTGACATGCTAATAATTTTATTAATTTTTTCTGCAGTTTCCGATAATTCAGCATCATTTACCAAGTTTTTATTTTCTTCAAAGACATTATAAACCTTAAAAGAATTAGTAAATATTTCTTTTTGACTTCCTTGGAAAAATGATAATACTGGACCCAAATCATCTGCTAAATCGAGGAAATCATCTGAGTTGTCTGAAACAAAATTATAAAATTGTGAAATATTCTTTTTACTATTTGCATCATTGAATAATTCTTTTGATTCTTCCAAAATAGATTTGCCCGGATATTTATCATAAATTTTAAATTCAAAAAGACAATTATCAATTAGATCTAATTTTAATCTATTTACTCTTTTGAATTCATCCATGATTCTTTCATCGTTGTCAAAGTTAATTGTTAAGTCATATACTTCTTTTAAGACTTCTTTAACTGCTTTAATTTTTCCAGTGGAAATAGTGTCTCTTTCAGAAACTAATAATTTTTCAAAGTATTCTGATTTAGTCAAATAATCCAATATTTTTTGTGCACCAGTTTCTCTAAGAGATACCTCTTCACTGTTAATTGTTAATGTTATTCTTTTTTGAGCAAATAATGTTGCAACTAACCATTGAATATCCAAATTAGTAAATCCATATGGTGCCTTGGAGTATCTGTTAAGTAAGCTTTTCAAAGTAATAGTATTATGCAATTTTGATTGGTCTGATACATAATTATCTAAATCATTTAATGCATTCATTGCATCAGTTTGACCAGATACCAAAGTGGTTTGATATTCTTTAGTAAGTGCTTCTTTAACATCACTTTTATCAGGTGCAAAATCCATATAACTTAACTTATTGTATACCTTATCAACAAGTTTTCCCATTGCCTCATCAAGTCTGGAGTCAACATTCTTTTCAGCAATGTCCACCTTATCTCCTTTAACATAGATTGTTGCATCCTTAATTGATGATTCAAGGAACAATTTGATTCTTTCAATCTTATCATTATATTCCTCTTGCTTACGGCTTCTTAATTCTACTTTTAAGTCCGCACTTTTTTTAGTTAAATACTTTTGAATTTGTAATGCCTCTTTAATCTCATCAAATACTGTTAAGTCATTTAAAAGGTGAACAACAACTTCATTATTTGATTCTGATAAACCTTTTAAGATATTGTGCATATTTCCTCCTTCAAAAGTACTTTGTGAGGAGTCAATCAAATCAGATTCATAAAATGGCGTGATTATTCTCATTCCAATATCATGTTCCTTATTGCTGATTTTTTTATTATCAATTGACTGGTTAAATGGGAAGTTATATCTATTTGAGAACCTGTATTTGTTTTTAGGATAAATTTCTTGGAAAATCCTATTTGCAGCATTATCCAAGACTTCACCAGGATCTACAATCTGATTTTTAATTTCACGGTTGATGTCCTGCTCTTCATTAGTTAAAAATGAATAAACTTCACCATTTTTTTGGATTAAAGTTTGTTCCAATAATCTGGATAATGATTTTTCAACCCTTTCCTGTAATTCTAACCTGTCTTGATTAATGTTTGAAATTAATAAAGTAGTTAGGTTTTTAGAGGTTGCGGTAATCTCTTTTACATATTTTATCATGAAAAGAACTTTTAAGACCTCAACGTCATCATCATAAAGGTAGGTATTTTGTCTAGCCTTATTGATTACTTGACTGTGAGTATGGTCAATAAATTGCTCAATAGCATTGTAAAATATATTGAATGGCACTAAATCTCCATCACTGCCTTCCTTGATTTCAATAGCAGATTCTTGGAAGAGTGCAAGCATTGATCGTTCACCGTCTGCCATGTGTTTTCCAGATGCAGAGTGTTCCCTAATTGAGGTTAAAACATCTTGTACACGATTGAATTGATATGGTACAAATGGATAAATGTTTGCAAAGTCCTTTGCATTTTCATATGTTTTCATTTCGGCTGATTTTTCAAATGTTAAAATATTTTTTAAAATAGGTTCAAAATCAGCATATTCCACTTCCAATCTTTGCTGTGCAACATCGGTTTTTGCTAAAATTCTTCTTCTAATTACCTCATCAACATTTGATGATGAAAGAGATAAACGTGTTTTAAACCTTCCTTGAATTTTAGAGAAATCCATTCCCTTAATGTCTTTTGTAATATCATCAATGTTTTGTTGGCTTGTAACGATAACCCATGCTTTTCCATGACATTTGATACCTAATTCCTCAACGATTGTTTGCAGGTTAAGCATCAGTTTGGTGTCATCTGCAATGTACTGGCCCACTTCATCAACTAAAAATACAACATGATGATTATTTCCTTTATTTGTACAATAGTCCTTAACCTCATATGCAAAATCTTCAATAGAATAATTAAAGTTATCTTCTGCTTTTGAAGCCCAATTATTAGCTTCATTTTCACTCATGAAACCAATATTTACAACACTTTGGATAATGTCATCACTTATGAAATAAAACTCATCACGTGATTCTTCCCAGCTTTCACCGTTGATATCCTTAAATTCCTGTTTGAATTCATCAAATTTATTTTCAGCATCCAATTTTTTCTCAAACTCTGCTAAAAATGGCATTCCACCACAATAACCTCTCATTTCATTAAAGACTTTGACAAACACACTTAAAATATCATCTTTATTAGCATTTGATTGACCGGCTGCTTTTGAATCTATGTTAAATAAAATTACATCAGAACTTACATTAGTGGCAGTTTCCATGTCTCCAATAACCATCGGATCCTTGATTTTGCCATCTTGCTTGAAAAAATCAATTGGTTTTTTTCCATGAACTTCCAAGTTACTATCTAAAATGTATGATAAAATTTTTAAAAAGTGAGACTTACCGCTTCCGAAAAATCCTGAAATCCAAACACCAATATCATCAGTTGGACTTTGAATTCCTTTACTGTAATTTGAAAAAAACTTTGTAAAATGCTTTAACAGTTCATTAGTTACAACATATTCATCCAATTCCTGATAAATATTTTCCTCATCATTTTGACCTACTTTAATTACACCCTTGATATCCCTATCGATATCTTTTTCAAACATCTCTTTTATTTGCATAAAACCTCACCTTGGAATCAATGGAAATGCCCTATAATAATTACTTCCTTCAATAGTATTGAATAAAACTAAATCTCTTCCAGAATACTTTCCTGGGAAAAACAAAACAACTGGAACCTCATCCAACTTCTGATGTAAATTGTTTAAAACATTATGAGACCTTAAAATTGGATAAGCCTTGCCTACACCGGTTAAAAATACAACACAATCATCATAAACCCTATCCAAAATATAATTTACAATCAGATTATTTTCTGAATTCAATTTCAATAGATTTATTATGGCTTTGGTAGTGAATTTTATTCCTTTTTTCTCTTCAAAATCAAATACCTTTTCCAAATAACCTTTTTCATCCAAAATATCAATGATAATTTCATACAAATCAAATTCTTCAATGGAAAAAGGATAACTAGAATTATTTATTTTATTTTTTATTCTTGAAACCTCATCTCTTACCTTAAGCTCATACTTTGGATCATAATCAAAAATATAATAACCCACTTCATTACTTAAACCCTTGTTTTCCAGAAATGATGGCTCTTTAATTTTAGGTTCTATTTTACTAAGTTTAACATCAATATCCATTAAAGTCCTCCTGTAATTGCATTTAAATAGGGAGTTAAATTATTTTGAGTGATTAACTCATTTAACCGATAATCAATAAATGGTAAAATAATTTTATAATCATCATTTTCCTTTTGCAGGAGTCCTGCTTCAATCAGATACTTTTTATAATTTGCCTTTACCTTTCCTAATGTGGTTTCGGTCCAATTTTCAATGACTTCACTTTGATTCATCTTGTTCATGAAAAAAATATCCAAGTCTGAATTCTTAATGGTGAAATTGCCTAAAAGAACATGTTCTCTGAAAACCTCATGCATAAATTCAAAAAATAATTTATCATCAGCCAATACCGAAATCAAAACAAGTAATTTTCCAGAGTTTTGGTCACAAGTTGAAAGATAAGTTAATAAATCATTATCAAATCCTTTTAATCTGCGATAACATACATTAACCAATTCACGTGCCCTACGTTCACTGTCAACCTGATATATATTTTCATTCAATGACAATTCCATCAATTCATTTTTGGAAATGTCATCAGCCATGTATTCAGCGGTGTTTTTTGTTTCAAGATACCAAAATGAATGACTCATAATTCCAGCACTATAATCCATAATTTATCACTGTTATTATTATGTGTTAAATAAATTATAAACGTTTTGAAAAAGTGCTGGAAAAATGTAAAGTTATAGTTTCTTTAAAAGATTAATTTTTTTAGATTTTTTACCTTCTCTTGAAACTTCTACATTTTGGAATTTTGCATAGTTTACTTTTACACCATCATCTAAGTCAATTTCAATGTTTTGATTTGCAATGTGTGCCAGTGCTTCATCGTATTCCTGTGTTTCTTTTAGCTGTTTTTGAAGTTTATTCTTATCTTTGGTTGCTTTTGTGATTTCAGAATTTGATGAAGAGTGATTTATAATATTGTCACAATTTGCTATTGCTTGTTCAATTGCCTTTTGGGTTTTATGCAAGTAATCTGTTCTGATTCTAGCAACTAAACTTGGTTCATAACGATGCATGTAAACTAAACAGTTGAAACCGTTTTCTTTACCACTGCTGAATTGCCAGTAGATTGGGCATTTTTTATAGGTTTTTTTATGATCATTGAAGAAGTTTTTGAGTAAATAATCTCTGATTTTTTCTCTTGAAGGTTTTTTATTTTTAGCTAAAGCATCTGCAATGAAATCTAAGTTTTCTTCCAAGTTTTCTTCTCCAAAACAAGTTTTAACAAATTCAACAAATCTTCCTACAATATCATCCTCAAAATACTCAGAATCTAAAACTGGAATAATATTATCCTCATCAGGAATGAATTTATGATAATTATTAATATTAAATTGGCCTCCTGCAAATTGTAAACCTTCTTTATCTAAACTATAACGACCAAACATACAACCTATACTATACGAAACAAAAGATTGGATATCCTCTTTTAAATCTCTTTTTGATAATGTAATATCCTCATCATTTACATTATTATCAATTAAGTTATTTAATTCATAAATACAATTGAAAATAGAATTTAATTTTATTTGATTATTTTTTATTAAATCAAAAGCAGTATTGGTTGATTCAACCCATTTATTATAATTATTTTCTATTAATGGATAATTATTTAATAAAGGATGATTTTTAAAATCAAATGAAATTTCATAACTGTCCCAATCTTCTTTTGTTAAATTTACATTCTCTATAGTTAATTTCTCTATCTCACTCAAAAAATTTTTATCAATAATAATTGGAATCGATTTAACATCTTTCACTTGAATATGTAATGTAGGATTAAAAATATCTAGATAAAATTTAGCTATATTCGTATTTAAAAATCCTAGACAATAATATAAATAATTAACATTGACTAAAGAGGGACCAGATTTATCAAATACACAATTTTGAGGCAAATATCTAAATCCAGTACCATTTGAAGAGATATCGGTATATGTTATTCCCTCTTTAAACCATAAACTTTTATTCAATAAATTGGAAGTTTTATTATTTTCATAAAAACTCCTGGCATCTTTGGTCCAATCAACAACACGATCGATATTTCCATAATATTTTTTAAAAGGACCGCCTTTTGCATATTTTATCCAAGATTTTCCTATTTCATCAAAGTTAACTTCCCAAAAATATCTTAAATATTTATCATTATTCGCAGTGATATTTTGAGATCCAGTAAAATCACTCAAATCATCAATTGACATTCCTTTATTAAAAGTTTCAATAAATTTATCCGAAATCCAATAAACAACAGATTTACCCGGAATTTTATTAAAATTATTCTGTTTAAATATAAATTTATTTTTTTCATGATGAAACTCTGCTTCTTTGCCTTTTTCTGAATTAAACTCTGTTAACCTGTGAAATATTGAGTTGTAATTTTCAATGAAGTTCTTCCTATTTACAAATGATGTTGCCTGCACTACTTCTCCTCCAATTTCTTCAAATGCATGTGCTCCTAAATGAACCATATCAATTATTGTATGATTATTAATCAAATTAACTCTCAAATTCTCAAAAGTTGACAAAAACATGAATGATTGCTGAGTAATCATTGCAACAAATCCATTTGATTTACAAAATTCATGACATTTTTCAATAAATACTGCAAACAAATCTGATTTAGAATTAGGAAAACTCTTTTTAATATAATCCTTTAAATTAGGATTCATTCCACTATTGCCCATATAAGGGGGGTTTGTAATAACAATATCATAGTTTTTAGATAAAATTTTAGATTGGTTTAATATATTGTTTAAAACTTGAATATCATTCTGGTATTTAAATTTGTTTAAATTATTATTGGATTCCAAATTGGAGATTGCTATTGAAATCTTGTTAAAATCAATATTTTTAATATCTAAAATACTTCCATATTCCTTTGCATCATAAAATGAAGACATTAGGTATTTTAAATCTGCTTCAATAGTTTTGTCTTGTAAAACCAATTCTTCAATAAACTCTTCTGAAATTGAATTTGTTTCTTCTATTGAGCATAATAGTGGTGAAATATTTTTTGTTAAGATTCTACGATTGTATTTTCTAGCTTTCATTAAAACTGCAAAATATGCTAATTGATATGCCCTTTTATCAATATCTAAACCATATAAATTATTTTTAAGGATTGATTCGCAGGCATCCTTTTCCATATAACCTTCTGAAACATAAATATCCATTAAAACTTCAAACACATAAACTAAAATATGTCCAGAACCCATGCATGGATCAATAACTGTAATATCTTCTGGTTTTAAAACTTCTGATTCTTTTCTAAGAGTAATTAATTGTTGTTCAACTTCTGATTCTTGTTCTGCTTCTTCAACATAATATTTCCATTTTGATTTTAAATTATCATTAGGATGTCCTTCCAGCCAAAGTCTTCCCACTGAGTTTTCAACCATATATTTAACAATCCAATCAGGAGTGAATAATTGGGTTGCAGCTGGAATCCTTTCTTTAGAAATCTTAATTCTTTTTTTAAGATTAGCAAAGGTTTCATCTTTAAGTTCAGAATTGTAAAATTGATATAACCAACCTATTATTTCAACTTGGCTTCCAAAGTCTTCTTCAGGAATTGTGTCAATTAGTTGCCTTACAACTCCGTCTTCATTTGTGAATGAAATGTTTAACAATAATTCAAGATAATCATCGGTTTTCTCAAATAAACCCGGAAGTATTTCATTTAATTTATTTGATTGTTTTATGAATAAAAATCTGAATAATTCATCTAATTTATTTTCATCTTTAAGTTTAAAAATTAATTCTTTATCTTCTTGAGTATAATCTAAATCAATATCAAAAGCTTCAGTAATTATATCAGGTTCAATTTTTCCTGGAGTTTCAGATGATAAAACTCTGGTTTTAGCTGGTAAAAAGTTGTTAACTTCCATAAAACGGATTGCAATGATACGATTAAACCATGTATATGCAACTTCCTCAACAACGTTTTCAAAGCCTTTTTCATTAACTTCTTTAACTAATTGTTCCCTTTTTGAAATATCTTCATCATAGATGCTGTTAGTTGATCCACCAATTTGATAAGTTTCAATTCCATCAGCAGAACTAATAGGGTTGTTAATTTTATCTTTTGTAATGCCAACTAAACTCATTTTATATTCAACATCTTCCATTAACTTTTTTCGGGAGTTAATAGAAAATGTTTTGATTGCAGTTTTATCCATACTTTCACCAAAAAATCTTTTAACATATTTTTGTAATTTTATAAATATATTTTATTCTATTATAAAATATTGAATAAAATAATATAATTTTAATAATTAATAATGATTAATTCAAATATATTATTAAATTATTATTAAAGTATGTGTATTTTTTTAAATTTTTTAGATAAAACTATAATTTATAACTTATTAACAAGACAAAACTATTGAA
>SUTL01000057.1 GCA_015062925.1 Methanobrevibacter thaueri | reverse complement strand
CAATCATCCAATCCTATCTAACTCACCACCCCATCCACATAAAAAAAATATAGACACTAACCCACTAAAATGTGCAATTCATCCCCGGCTTAAAGAAGCCGGAGAATTCTTGCACAATAAAGTTAAAGTTAAATTCAAATATTCTAATTAAAGATATAAAATTTATAAATATGGTTTAACATAGTGTTAAATATGGAATTGAAAAATTTTTTTAAAATATCCTATAATGAAATTTACAATCAGAATATGGATATATTGGAACATTATGATTTAGTCAATCCTTTAGGTTCTCCTAATAAACTATTTTTAAAGTTTTTCAATTCAAAAGGTTTAAAAATAAACAATGATTTAATCACAGATGAATTAATTAAAGATTATGAGGATTCAGTTGATTTAATTAATCTTAAATTAGATAAAGTTAGAAAAGAAAAAGAAATTATATTTAAACGCCAACGTGTCTGGATTAATATTTGTATTGATAATGAATGGAAAGGCAGTGATTTGTTTCTAACCTCAGATTATATTAATATTGACCTTACCGGTGAAAAGATTTTCTATAATGAAATTTCAAATATTAATATTGAAGAGGGCAGTTGGTCTAAAAAGAAGATTATTCTTTATTTAAATAATGATGAAAAGATTATTTTTGAAATTAATGAAAACAGTGCAGTTCCTTTAAAAGAAATTCTTGAAGATAATATTTTTGATGAAGTAGATCAGTTGTTAAACTTATACTCTCTTTTTGATGAAGGTAAAATTTCCGAAGAAGAGTTTGAACTTAGAAAAACAGTTATATATAGTGATGATTTATACTGTACTAATTGTGGTGCAAAATTAGAATCTGATTCTCGTTTTTGCAGCAATTGCGGTTATGAGATTTTTTAAAGGCCAATATATTTAAGAATAGATTGAATTTCTTTTTCATTTAATATTTCAAGAGTTTTCAATTCTGATTCTTTAATCATTTTTTCAATATCATTATTTTCAGCATGTTTTTGGATAAAATCATATCCATGTTTTTTGGCCACTAATTTTAAAACATATGTGGATATGTAAATATCATCAATATATCCATATGGTCCGTATTTGGATTCAGGTATCACATCTTCAGGTGTTACATAATATGCTATTGCACCGCAAATAGGTAATCTTAAACTATCATCAATATCAGTATTTAATAAATCACATAGTAATTTAAATAGTATGGGTCCGTTGTTGATGAATGATTCGTATTCGCCGATGTAATTTTCAAGGTTGTCAAGTAGAGTGTCATGGAAATCTTTAAATGTGGTATTCATATTTATAAGTATGAATTCCATATTATTTAAATATTATATACACAAAATATTAATACAGTGAAAGGTGTGTGTTATTTATGACTTCAAATTTTGATTTTATAAAAGATTTTGATGATACATTATGGAATTTAGGGATTCGTATAGAAAAAAATATTCAAACATCACCATCAGCAGTTAACTGTGATGCAACTACTTTTCTGGAGCATATTTTAAAAGTTTTACTTAAAAATAATGGTAAAAAATATGATTCGCGTAAAACATTCTATGAGCAGGTAGATAATGTTTTTAGTTCGGACAAAAATATGACTGATGCGTTCCGTCAAAAATTAAAAGAAGCATATCAATTTCGAAATAAAATTCACGCAGATTATGAGGAGATTGTTAAAAATGAATCTCGTGATGCGGTTCAATTATATGAAAAATTATTCTATATCGCTAGATTATTCTATAAAAATTACAGTGAAGAATATGATAAATATCAGATTCTTCCAGAATTCAAGCCTTTGGATTTGGATTTTTCACAAGAGAATGTTGAAATTCGTGATTTTAACATGATTGCAGAGTTTAAATATGATAATTGTATTATCTGCGGTAAAACCAATCATTTAAACTATTCCTTATATTGTCATGAATGCAGTACTTTCATTGATAATGCCAATAATTTTGAATCCATAAAAAATGCCTTTGGGAAAAATCATGAATTTACAAAACAGGAATTAGCTGAATATGGTATGCCTGAAGGTTACATAGATCAATTCTTAAACGCATTGGTGAGAGAAAAATTACTTAAAGCTAAAGGAATCTATTATTCAATTAATAATATGTATCATGATAGTTATATTGATAAAATTAATGATTACATTACTGTTGGGGAGTTAATTACAAGATTTAAAGAAGGTAAAATTGATCCAAGTGAAATTAAAAAATCTAATGAATATAAACAGGGAAGTCTTAAACATAAAAGGTTCTACCAATTTTACTTAATTATAAATCAGGAAATCATCAATCTTTTTGAAGAATATATTATACATACCAAAAATCTATGGAAAAGTATTGAAAACTCAGATATATCACAAGAACAACTAAAAAAATGGTATAAAAAAGAATATGATAAATACAAACGTAAAAAAATTAACAGGCCATTTATTATATTCAATGAACTTTTAATTGAAGAATATTTCAAATTAAAAAGAAAAGGTATTCCTGAAAAAGAAATACGTCAAAACCTAAACATCACAGAAGAAATCTATAATTTTTTGCCTGAATTTAAAAATAATTTCACAAAAGAAATAAAACAAATCACAATAGAATTACTCTCAAAAGCAACACAGGAAGGAAAATCAACAGAAGAAATCATAGAATATGCCGGAATCACTTTAAAAGAATATAATGATATAAATAAACTATCTGATTCTAAAAAAGATGAATATTTTAAATTACGTCATGAAGAAATTGAATCACGTAAAAAAGAATTACTTAAATATTTATATAATTATAACTTGCCAGTGGCATGTAAAAAAGCAAAAATCACACTAGAAGATTTCTATGAATATTATGATGAAGATGAAACCTCTCAATTTCATATGAAAACAACTGAACTTCTAATGGACAAATACTTAAAGGAACGAAGAAAAGCAAAACCTAGTGAGGAAGTTCTTGAAATATTAGGAATTAAAGAACAATATCTTAACAGATGGCTTAAAAGATCAATATATCATGAATTTAATGATAGAAATGTACAGGTCAGTGTTGATTTAATAATTAAAGGATTAAAACAGAGAAAAAATTTAAGTGAAATTTCAAAAATAACTGAACTCGACATTAAAACAATCAAATCATATATTAGTCTTGGAAAAAAAGGAAATTCTCTATATAAACCATTATCAGATTACTATGAATCCAAAATCATCCCGGAAAAATTAAACACATTTCTTGAAAAAATCAAAACACAAAGCATACGAAAAGCAAAACAAACAGCTGATATTGATGATGATGAATTCGATGAATATTATACTCTTGGAAAAAACGGTGATGAAAAATATAATGATTTCTATAATCAGGTATTGAAAATCAAAAAAGACAAATATATTCAACAAATAAATAAAGGAAAATCACATAAAAATGCAATTAAAGAATCACAACTCACAAAAGAAGAATATGATGAATTTAAAGATGAATTAGACACACAATTAAGATTAATTAAATTCAATAAAGTTCTACAGGCAATACATAATAATAAAAATTCAACAGTAGCTGCAAGTAAAGCCGGTTGCAGCGTGGATGATATATATAACTGGTATGTTAAAGGTAAAAATGGTGATGAAGATTATATGGAGTTTTATGAAGATTTACATGAATCTTACATTGAACCTATGATTGAAATTATTGAAGAATCATTTGGAATGGACAAACCTTCAAATATTGTGAAATATAAAAAAATAACTAAAAAAGACTTTGAATGTTTAAAGAAATATGATTTAATTAAAGCTGAAGTAATTAACATTAATAATGATGAAGATGATGATAATTCAATTAAAAAACCTATGGGTATAGTTCAAAATAATGAAATTGACATTGAAGAACTTAAAAATCAAATACTTAAATAATACTATTATTCTTCTTCTATTATATTATCAATCATTTCTAAAATTTCCAATCCTAAGCGAGTTGTTTGGTATATTCTTCCTTTTCTTATTTTTTCATTTTTACATACTACTAAATTTTTATCTTTCAATGCTTTAAGTGATTTTGAAATTTGTTCGGGTTTTAATTCTGAAATTTCTGCTATTTGTTTTGGCATGAGGTATTTCGTGTTTATTGTTTTAAGGGTTTGATATCTATTATTGGATGCCATTACATATCCAATCATCTCCCATTTTTCCTCTTCCGTACAATTTATAAGCATATTATATGTTTTTGTTTGATTTAATACACAATATTATACACTATTTTACAATACTTTGAATGAATTTATCTACTTTTAATAACAACATAATATCAATACATAACTTATATACATTATAACTTTAAATATATTAAATACGGAAGTGTATATTTATATGTTGGAGTGGACTACTTGTACAAATTGCGGTATGATATTAGATAATTCTAAGACTATTTGTCCAATTTGTAATGCTGAAACTAAAAAATTAAAAATGGATTATTTAAAACAACACCTGTCAAATCTATTATTCATAATTAAACCCTTAGATGAGTGTTATAATAGTCAAAATAAAACTCAAAACACACAATTACCAGTAATTATTATAAATGATTTAATTAAATGGTTTAATTATCTATCTGTAACTGATATTATAACAGATGACGAAATAGAGTTTATAAATGAATTATTCGAATCTGATTATTCAAAAACAGATTTCGAAAAAAATATAATCCTTGAAGATGTGCCATTATCATTCACACAATTACATGAACTTGATTTACTCGCTCAAAAATTTAACATGACCGGGATAAAATTATGTAATGAATTATTCAAATCATATAAATTTCTTGGAAAATTCTTCATAACACTTAATAATGATTTAAACCAGAAAAAATTAGAAAAATATGAAGAATATATTAATAATTTAGAAAAAAACATATCAGATTATTTAATGGAAGAAGACCCTATTATAAAATTAACAATCAATAGTAATGATGATTCTGATATTGAAGATAATGAGGAAAATGAAAAACACTCCCTTGATGAATATCTAAATCAATTAAATAAATTAATAGGATTAAAAGCAGTTAAAAAAGATGTTAATTCATTAATAAATCTGGTTCAAATAAGAAAACTTAGAAAAGAACGTGGAATTAAACAACCTCCTATGAGTTTACATTTAGTTTTCAGCGGAAATCCGGGAACCGGTAAAACTACTGTTGCAAGATTACTATCAAAAATCTATCATGAAATAGGATTATTATCAAAAGGTCATTTAATAGAAACCGATCGAAGCGGACTTGTTGGAGGATATGTTGGTCAAACTGCAATAAAAACTAAAGAAGTAATTGCCAAAGCTTTAGGAGGTATATTATTCATTGATGAAGCATATTCTCTTGCATCATCATCTGAAAATGATTATGGTAAGGAAGCTATTGACACTCTTTTAAAAGCAATGGAGGATAATCGTGATGATTTAATAATTATTGTCGCAGGATATCCTGAGTTAATGGATAAATTTTTACACTCAAATCCTGGTTTAGAATCAAGATTTAATAAATTTATCTTTTTTGAAGATTATAATTCAGAAGAATTGTTTGATATGTTTAATTTAATGTGTGGTGAAGCTAATTTACATATGGATGATGGTGCATGTGAATATTTAAAACAATATTTTAACAGATTATGTGAACATAAACCTCAGAACTTTGCAAACGGAAGGGCTGTTAGGAACCTTTTTGAAGAAGTAATAACTGCTCAGGCAAATAGATTAGCTTTAGAGGATGAAATAAGTGATGATGAACTAAATACTTTAATATATGAAGATTTTTTAATTGAGGATTAAAATAATGTCTAAAATTTGTACTAACTGTGGGAAAACTGTGGAGGATAATACTAATTATTGTCCCTACTGTAAAAATCAATCTTTCACAAATCAAAATGAATTAACAGTACCTGAAAATAATTTAACCCATAAATTATTTTATAAAAAGTATGATAATTATTATAAGTTATCTAAAGCAAAATTAACTGCTATTGTTGTGTTTTTATTTTTTTCAATTCCAAGTTCTTTATCTGGAGCACCGTTAGCTATTGTAATTATTATTTCTCTGATTTTAGCATTAATAACTTATTGTATAGGATTTATTATAAGTAAATTTAGAAAACCTCCATTAAAAGAACAATTATTAAATAATGATCATGGTTTTTTCGTTGATTTGAAACATTTATTGTTGTATTGGCAGAATAAACAAGGAGATTATGTATTATCTAAAACTAAAATTATTTCTCATTTGGTTTTTGTAATATTTTTCATTATAGCTTCAACTAGTCATTTAAACTCTTTTATGGCATTGTTGTTTATAGGTCTTATTTTTGAGATTCCTACATTTTTAATTGGATATGTTCTTCATAAATTAATTAATCCTAATCCTCAGCTTAAAAATAAGAATGTTAAAATTGAAAAAGTTGATAAACCTGAAATTGAATCTGGTGATAATTTAATTTCTGAAAATAAAATTATTCCTGAGTATATTGCTTATAATGAGGAGTTAATGGATCTTAAATCTAAATTTATTAAAAAAGATAAATCTGTTCGTGATTTAATTAAGCAACGTTTTGAACCTCCACAATTAACTTATACTCGTTTCATATCTGGTGTTGATAAATCTAAAGAATTATTTAATAAGCATTTGGATTCTGCTTTAACAATGATTAATTTAGCTGATGAGTATTCTTCAAGGATTGATGGGGAAATCAAGTCTAATATTAATATTTTACATGAAATTATTGATAAATTGGATGCTTTAACTAATGAACTTATTATTAATGAGGATTTATCTAATAAAGATGATGTTGATAGTTTAATTGATGAAATGGATGATTTAATTAAATCTGTTAAAAACTACTAATGCTTCTCAGTTTGCAAATGCTCTCTTGGACAAAATGAATATTATAAATATGATTAATATATTGTTCAAGTGAGGATAAAAAAATGTGGCAGTATACTAATTATTCAAAAATAAATCCAAAAGCAAAAAAACATTTTCCATTCAAAAAACCCAGAGTTGACCAGTTAGAAACCATATCCGAAATAATCCATGCAATAAATAAAGGATATAAATATATAATTCTCGAATCAGGAACCGGAACCGGAAAATCAGCAATAGCATATACATTATCTTCCATATATGACTCATCATATATATTAACCCTCACAAAACAATTACAAGACCAGTATATAAATGATTTTCCAAATTTAAAACTGGTTAAAGGAAGAAACAACTTCACCTGCCAACAATATAAAAACAAAAACTGTGATGAAGGAAAATGCATAATCGAAAACTACATATGTGAAAACCCACAGGAACAATGCAATTATTACATACAAAAAAACATAGCATTAAATTCAAATAAAGTAATCTCAAATTACCATTACATGTTTCTCGAACTTAACTACATTAGAGATTTCATTAAAAGACAATTATTAATATGTGATGAAGCACATAACCTTGAAAACACATTAATGCACATGTTAAAACTGGAATTCCATATTGATGATTTGAAAAAATATTTAAAACAGGATATTACAGATGAAATTCTATATCAGCTGGATAATGGGGATTATGATGTTTGGCTTCAATTTATAAGTGAAATCAGAAACCAGTATCAAAGGGAATATGATAAAATAAAGGATGTTAAAAAACCCCATTTAATTGAAAAAATATTGTTTATTAAAAATCAGATTAATGACTGTAATAATTTTTTGGAAAATATAATTTATGATCCGTATAGTTGGATTTTTAACTATGATGAGGATAATGAAATTATTGAATTTAAACCATTGAAAGTTGATAATTATGCTAATAGAGTTTTATTTCAATATGCTGATGTTTGTATATTTATGAGTGCAACAATTCTTGATTATAAATTCTTCTGTAAATGTTTAGGGATTAATGAAAATGAAATCTATCAAATAAGACGTAAAAGTCCTTTTGATTTTAATAAAAATCCTGTTAAAACAGTTAAGGAATATGATTTGTCTCATAAAAATATTAATGAGAATGCGGTTAAAACAATCAGTGTTATTAAAACTATTTTAAATACTCATAAAAACCAGAAAGGCATTATTCACACTGTAAGTGGACAGTGTAAGGATTTTATCATGGATAATATTGATGATGATCGTTTAATAGAGCACAATACTGATAATAGAGCTAAGCAATTAGAGAAGTTTAAAAATAGTGATGAGAATCTGGTTTTAATTTCTCCTTCTATGAATGAGGGTGTTGATTTGCCGGGAGATTTATGTGAATTTCAGATAATATATAAGTTACCTTATCCTGATTTGGCAGATAAACAGATTCTTTTAAGAGCTAGTGCTGATGAAGATTGGTATAATTATAAAACTGCTTTGTCTTTAATTCAAACTTATGGTCGGGGAATGAGATTTGAGAATGATTCCTGTGTTACTTATTTTATTGATTCGAGGATAAAAGAGTTTGTTAAAACTAATAAATTTATACCTGAGTCATTTAAATTAATTTGTGTTTAATTTTAGTTTAATGGTGGTTTAAAGAATAGTATTATTTTTTTTTAAATGATGTGGTGGTGGTTTTCTATTTGTTAATTAATAAATTTTAATAATTACTTTTGTTAATATTACTTATTATGTCTGAATTATCTGAATTAATTAGAATTAATAGGAATATTGAAAATCAAAATAAGGAAATTATTCGTCTTTTAAAGATTATTGCTAATGAAGGGACTTTTGTTGATAAATCTGGTTATGTTTATCCGGATTTTATGGATAATGATGATGAGGTGATTGTTTCTTCTGAGTTTAGTGGTCTTTTGGAGGTTTCACCTGATGTGGGTGAGGTTTATTTTGTTGACGGTGATATCTTCAAGTACACTGTTAAAAATAATGAAGTTACGATTGATAATTTAATGGGTGATGAGGATAGTGTTAATTTTAATGTAGCGGAAAGTATAGCAAATGAATCTGTTAATAGAAATCAAAGTTTAGATGATTCAACAGTAATACTAACTGACTCAAGTAAAGGAAACTTACCTAAAACATTACAATTATGTCATGAACAAGGAGCAGAAAAAGTATTCATCCCCATGAACCAAATGTTAGAACTAGTAGGAGCACCAGATACCCTACAAAGAATTTTAAAACTCAATTTCTACAGATCAACAGAAGAACTAATAGAAAAACTATTCTCCAAAGAATAATTAAATATTTAACAAAAAGATAACATGTCAAAATATTGTCCATACTGTGGTGAAGAACAAATAGATGCTGCAAAATTCTGCAAAAACTGTGGTAAAACATTGAAAACCCATAATACAATCCGCAAAATTCAAATCCCAATCAATTTGAAAAAATTGAAAAAGAATATAAAATCTCAATAATACTAGGTTATATTTTTGCAATATTAATTCCTTTAACCCGAAAAGATTCATCAAAAGCCACTAAACATGGGAAATATGTTTTGATAGTGGCTGTAGGAGTGTGGATGATATCATTCCTATTTTTTTAATGTGATGAATTAAAATCCTCAATAGCACTGTCCACTAATTTAATAATTGATTCGGATAAATCTGGATATGAATCATTAATTGGTACTGGTATATTATCACAATAAACCACTTCCAAATCATGTGCCAATGCATCTTTTGTTGCAACATCAACTGCAGCTGCTTTAAGCTCAGTTAACATTACCTCGGCTTTATCAATATATTTTTCAATATCTTTCCTTAATAATGGTCTGTTTGATAAATGGGGTGTGGTGCCTATGACTTCACAGTTATACTTTTCTTCAAGGTAATTTACAAGTTTATCCTGCACACTTTCAGGTGCGGTTGTTGCAAACAGTACTTTTTTATTTGTTATATTGTTTAATGGTTTTGGACGGAATACTGTGGATATTATTGTTGAGTTTGGATTTATTTTTCTTGTAAACTCTTCGATTTCTTTGATTTTATTGTTATCTGCCATTGGTTCTTCACACATTGTTAATATAATTAAATCTCCTAATCCTATACGGTATGGTCCGAAGTAATTGGTTAGGTTTTCAAGGGGCTGGTTTGCTCCAATAAGTACGATTTTTTTATTGGTTTTTATTGGTGGTATTGCCGCTCCACTACCTTCAAATATTGCAAATTCGGAGTTAACATTATTTGCTAGTTGTGCTCCTTTTTTCATATTGGTGAGGAATACTTCACCTGCCATTCCTCCTCCACAACGTCTGCATCCAATTGTCAGTATTCTACTCATTAATGCATCTTCCCAATGATCACTTGCTGCATGCACTCCTTTTTCAGATTGTTCAAGCAGGAATTCTGGGTTGATTTCTAATTTTTCACCATGAACGATTTCGGGTTCTTCAGGTCCTCCTCTTCCCATTGCTATTACACATGGTTTATAGTTTTTTTTATCAATGAGTCTTGATACAAATCCTGATACAGCTGTTTTTCCTATTCTTTTACCGGTTCCTAGTATTGTTATTGATGGTTTTTCCATTATTTCATATTGTGTTGGTGGTTTGAATTTAAAATCAGGTCCTTCATATGTGATATTCTGGTTTAGAATTCGGCAGGCTATTTTAAATCTTTTGGGATAGTCGAGTATAGGTTCATCACTTAAATCATATACTGTGTCTACGTTATATTTTTTTATCATGTTTTCTATGGTTGTGTAGGGTATGTTTTTGTCTTTTGCAAATTGCACAGGAATTTTTAGTTTTTTTGAATAGGATTCTTCTGATTCGTCTCTTAATTTTTCAGTTCCTCCTATGAATACTGCACCCACAATTTTATTGTGTTTTTGATTGTTCAGGGTGTTTATTGCTTGTTGTGTGACTGGAAGATAGTGTTCACCATCAACTAAACAGAGGATTTTGGTTATGGATTTCATATTTATTAGTATAATATTTAATAGATAAATAGTTTAATATTAAATATATATGGAGATTAATATTGGTGAAACACATATTAGACTTGAAAGTGATTTGTCTAATCATGGTTTAATGGATTATATTTACACTATTCGTTCTGATTTGAAGAGTTATATTAGGCATAATCAGGATTTTCTTTTAAGTTTTAATCCTATTGTATGTGATGATGAGGATTTGCCATTGATTGTTCAAAGAATGTATGAGTCTTCTTTGTTGGCTGATGTGGGGCCTATGGCTTGTGTTGCAGGTACTATTTCTGAGTTGTGCCTTGATTATCTGATCCGTCAGGGGTCTGTTTTTTCGATTGTTGAGAATGGTGGAGATATTGCTCTTGTTAATAATCATCGTGTTTTATGTGGAATTTATTCTGGAAATGAGGTTTTAGGTAATAATATTGCTTTCGAGATTAAAAAGAGAAATAGTCCGTTAGGTATTTGTTCTTCTTCTGGTAAAATTGGCCATTCAATTAGTTTTGGTGGGTCTGATTGTGTTACTGTTGTTTCTGATTCCTGTTCTTTAAGTGATGGTCTTGCTACAAGAATTGCTAATGATGTTAGTGGTGATGATAGTGAGAGTAAGGTTTTTAATGCTCTTGAAACTGCTGATGAGTATAGTGATTTGTTTAGTGGTGTTTTAGTTATTTGTGATGATAATGTGGGTAGTGTTGGGAAATTGCCGAGGATTGTTGAAACATCTCAGTTTGATGTTTGTTATTAAATTTCATTTGATAAGTTCTAATGGGTGTAATAAATTTTTGAATGCAATATTTAAATATGATTAATTTATAATATTAATGTATACTAAATTAATAAGAGTTAGTTTTTAACTAGTTGAACTTAGTTAAATAAAGGTTAGATATCTATGTATAAAGACGAAATGATTCAAATGCATCAATTTTTAGTGTATGTTTTAAAATATTTAGCTGAGGATGATCAGATTAGGAATGATTGTAGTGAATATATTACTTTAAAAATTAGTCCTCATCATATTCATAAAACTAAAGCGGAGCATAAAAGAGCTATTTTTGTTTTATGTAAGATTATTTCTGAGATTATTGCTGATAGGGAGGATAATTCTATTCCGGATAATGTTCGTAACTCTTTGGCAGATTTGGTTACTAGAACAGAAAATGAAATTAATGCCGCATAGGTTTCTTTCTTCTTTTATTTTTTTTTATAATTTATTTTTTTATATGCGAAAGGATTATTTATTATTAATTTATAGATATTTATTATTTAATATAACAATCAAATAACACGCGTGATATTTTGAAATCTTTTGAATTCTTATCAAAAAAAAGAGAAAACAAACCAAGAAAAAAAGGAATCACAATGGTCCTCGACAAAGGACTAGGACTTGAAACCGCAACAAGCCTCATGAACATCGCAGGCGAATACGTAGACTATCTAAAATTCGGATGGGGAACATCAATAGTCCACAAACAAAAAATAATAAAAGCAAAAACCCAAATGTACAAACAACACAACATAACACCCTACACCGGAGGAACACTATTCGAACTAGCATACATAAACGACAAAATAGAAGAATTCTTCACAGAAGCACACAACCTAGGATTCCCAGCTATAGAAATATCAGACGGATCCACCAACATCACACACAAAGAAAAAATCAAATACATCAAAAAAGCGAAAAAAGAAAACTTCCAAGTACTCTCAGAAGTAGGTAAAAAAGACCCAACACTAGACAAAGAACTCACAATAAACGAAAGAATAAAACAAATGCAAAACGAACTAGACGCAGGATCATCACTAGTAATAGTTGAAGCAAGAGAAGGTGGAAAAAACATAGGAATATTCGACAAAACAGGAAACGCAAAAGAAACAGAAATAGACCAAATAATAAACAACATAGACAAAAACAAAATACTCTGGGAAGCACCAAACAAAGACCAACAAGTATTCTTCATCCTAAAACTAGGAAACACAGTAAACCTAGGAAACATATCAACAGACGACATAACCTCCTTAGAAACACTAAGACAAGGATTAAGAGGAGACACAATAGGCAAAATATAACATAAACTGGGGTAGAAAACATTGAAAACAATAAAACAAATAAATGAAAAAATCAAAAAAGGCGAAGCCAACATCTACACAGCCGAAGAATTTAAAAAACTCATAAAAAAAGGAAACACACCAAGCTTTGAAGAAGTAGATGTAGTAACATGTGGAACATGCGGAGTAATGAGCGGAACAGCAGCAATTCTAAACTTCATAGTATCACCACCAGGAGAATTCATAAGAGCACAAGAAGTATATTTAAACGGAATACCAACCTACGCAGGACCATGTCCAAACGAATGGCTAGGATCAATAGATGCAATATTGCATGGAACCGCACACTCAATAAACAATAAATACTACGGAGGAGGATTCCTACTAAAAGAAATACTTGAAGGAAAATCCATAGATGTTAGAGTAGAAAGTGTAGATGGAAAAACCATAGAAACAAAAATAACAAAAGATGACATTATACGTGGACAAATAATA
>SUTL01000056.1 GCA_015062925.1 Methanobrevibacter thaueri | reverse complement strand
AGCGTTGATGATATTCAAGATTTCTACGTTGTTGGTAACGTTTTTGTCTTTGTAACTTGCAGTTATTGTGTATTTACCGACTTTAATTGCACTGTTTAATGTTACTGTTGCAATACCTTTAACGGTCTTAGCAGTGAGTTTTGCACCGTTAAATACGAAAGTAACTTCAGTACCGTCAGTGATGTTTACACCGTCAGCTAATACACGTACACTGTAGGTTGCAATTCCTGAGTAGGATACGGTTAAGTCTTTGTTGTCAACTATTTTGATTACTGGTTCTTTTACTTCCATTAATCCTGATTTCATTGTAGCATAGTAATGTGAATCTCCACCGTATTCAAGTAATACACTATAGTTTCCAGGAGCTAAATTAAATATAACTGGTTCGGTTGTACCATTAATAACCGGTACAGTTTTAGTTATATTACCATTGATTGTTACAGTAAAGTTACCTGTTGCATCTGTTGGTAATGCTAATGTGAATTCTGGGTTTCCAGATACACTTGCAGGTATTTTTAATACATTACTGTTAATAGGAATTTTATCTCCTTGTGTTCCATTACCATCAACAACTGCAATACTACCTTCGTGATTATTTGCTGTAAGATTATTAAGTGTAGCATTATCACCTTTAATATATACTACAGTTCCTTCACCACCAGTAACATTAACATTATCGACTTTGGTTGAATTTCCTTCGAGGTTAACAACATCACCTGTGAAATCATTTACATCTACACCTGTAACTTTAGTATTGTTTCCTACTGCATCAACAACATTTCCGTTACCGCCTTTAACAGTGACGTTTTCAATGAAACAGGTTCCTTCACTTTTAACAACAGTACCATTGGTATTGTCAATTGCAGTTACTCTTTTAATAGCAGTGCCGTTTCCTACTACTGATACTACATCTCCATTGTGTCCTTTAGCTGTTATGCCTTCAATGTAGCATCCGTCACCTGTTGCGTTAACAACTGTACCGTTACCACCGTTTGCAGTTACAGAATAGATTTTATCAATGTTTCCTACTGCATCAATAACATTACCGTTACGTTCGTTTGCTGTAACTTCTCTTATTATTGTTCCATCACCGTTAGCATCAATAACATTACCGTCACCATCAGTTGCGACAATATTTTGTATTTCAACACTGCCTTTGGTTTTAATAATGGTTCCGTTGAATTTTGTTGCATTTACATCTTTAATGTTAGTTCCATTTCCTTCTGCATCTACAACAATTCCGTTTCCAACATTAGCAGTAATATTGTTTATATTTGCTTTTCCATAGGATTTAATTACGGTTCCGTTGAATTCTTTTGCAGTTACAGTTTTAATTGTGGATTCACCATTAGCATCAACAACAATTCCACTTCCCACATTAGCAGCAATATTTTCAATATAAGATGAACCTGTGATTTTAACAATAGTTCCGTTTAAGTTGTTGTTTGCAATTACACCTACAGTTCTGGTAGCATTACCTTCAACTGATATAACATCACCAATATGATCATTTACAATTAAATCCTCAATGACAATGTCATGTCCTTCTGCACCAACAACAAGACTATTACCATCATTTACTTTTGTATTTGAAATAGTTGATTCACCTACATCATTAATAATTATGCCTTCAGTGTTATTATTAGCAGTTAATTGAATAACTGAGGTTTTATCACCTATAATGCTTACAACATCACCTTTATGATTAGTTACTGTTACTGTACTGATTCTTGTTGAATTACCTTCAGCATAAATAACAAGATTATCACCATTAGTTGCAACAGTATTTTGAATCACTGCATCATTACCTTTAGATAAAATAACTGGAGCATCAGTATTATTATCCGCAGTTACTTTATTAATTGTCGCTCCATTACCTGCTATATCAAGAACAATAGCACTATTGTTAACAGCATTAACAGTACCTATTCTAGCAGCATCACCAACAACACTTAAAATAACACCTTTATTATTATTAGCAACAACAGTAGCAATACTAGTATTATTACCTTCAAGACTTAAAACAATGCCGGTGTTATTATTAGCAGTTAATGAACTAACATAAGAACTATTACCTATAATTTTTATTGCTTCATCATTATTATTATTAACAGTGATTGTGGTGAGTTTAATATTATTTCCTATTGCGTTAATAACTTTACCATCATGTTTATCAGATACAATATTTGTAATAGTGGTTTTATTACCTTTAATATTAATAGAAGTTCCTTTACCATCATTAACAGTTACTTCAGTAATCACTGCATAATCATTTAAATCAACACCAATGCCATTAACATCATCTAATGAAATAATATTTAATTTACTGTTATTACCATCAATCACTAAACCAGTAGCACTGGTATGAGCTAATGTTAAATAATCGATTGTGGAGTTATCACCAGTGATTTGTATTCCATTTGCAGAATTACTTACAAGAACATGATCTAATTTTGAATTAGAACCATTAATTGCAACATCAGCACCATTAGTAAGTGTTGCTTTGTTTTGATCAAATACGGAATTACTGATTATGGAATTATTATTGTTGATAAATAATGCGCTTCCGTTTTGTGCTTGGTTGTTAGTAAATTTAACTCCGTTAATATCTGGATTATCACCTGTCCAGTAGATTGCACCACCAACACCATTTGCTTTATTATCTTGGAAAACAACATCATTTAATCTACCATCATTACCACTCCAAATAATTGCACCACCATTACCACTAGATAATGCGTTTTTAAATGTAATACCATTTATTTCAACATCATCTGCAGTAATATTAAATATGGAAACTTTATCTGAACCGGAAATACTAATATCACCTTTAATTTTTATTTGTTTTTCAATATTAACAATAGTTGGTTCACCAGCACCTGCAACATAAGCAAAATCATTAAATAAAACTAATGTTTCACCAGGTTGTAAACTACCAATTAACATTTGTAATTGTTTGAATGTATGATTGGTAACTGTATTAATAGAATCAAAGTGCATATCACCTAATTCTTGACTGTCAATTTTAACACCATTAATATCAAATGCATTAACATTATTTTCAGCTAAAATCTTACCAGTTTCAACACTGGATGCCCATTCAAACCTACCAGTACCAGTGAAAGTATAATCTACAGGACGTGAAGCAACAGGTTCATTTATAATTGCATTATCAGTATTATTACGGAATACAATTTTAATAATAGGGTTTAATTCACCTTTAACCAAATACTCATTATTAATACGTTCTAAACTAGCTATTAAATAAGAAGTACCTGGATGATATTCAGGAGTATTATTACCAAACCAGTTAGATTCAATTGTAGTTTTACCAAGGCCCCATATACCATTATTTGAACTATTTATTGAACCAATAAATGCATTATATTTAACAATAGCATTATTAACGGTTAATGCACCACCAGAAGTAGCAGTATTGTTAATAAAATTACAACTTAAAATATAACAGTTTTTATCACTTGATGAAATAGCCCCAGCAGACTGTCTTGCATGGTTATTAATGAAATTTGAATTAATAATAGTATTATTTTCTTTTGAAAGATAAATTGCCCCAGCAGTATTTGCTTCTTCTCTAGCATAATTATTTATAAAATCACAGCCAGATACTAAATTATTAGTTCCGTCTAAACGCATAGCTCCTCCATTGTGAGCATTATTATTAATGAAAACTGAATCCAATATACGAGTATTTTTTACAACTGATGCCCAAACAGCCCCACCAGTGAATTCTCCAGGTGAAGTATTGTTAATAAAAGTACATTTGTAAATAGTTACATCATAAACAGAGGATAATCCAATAGCACCTCCTCTATTACAAGTGTTATTGATAAATGTTGAGTTTATAATATTAGTATATCTTCCTGTTGAAGATAGACTAACTCCAGCACCATAATTTGCAGCAGTGTTATTTATAAAAGTAGAATTAATTACAGTAGAACGAACTCCTGCATTACGAATTGCACCACGAGTACCATTGTTGAATCTAAATAAAGAATTAGAAACAATTGAATCCGGAGCATATTGAGTTATACCAACGGCACCTTCATATTCTCCATTACATTTTTCAAATATACAATTATCAACAGTACCACGGGTTGCATTTACATATATTGCTGCTCCAAATTGAGCACTACAATTTGTAAAATTACAATTATAAACTCCACAATCAGCAGCAGATATAAAAACTCCACCACCAACATAAGATGCATTACCATTTATGAAAACAGAATCATATAGTGTGATATTTTTACCGTCTAAGCCTATACCTGCCCTAATACTTGCTGCAGTATTATTGATGAAAGTACAGTTATATATTTTACTGTCTCGAGCACCCGCATTAAATATTCCGCCAACACCAGTAGTAGAAGTACTAGTAGCAGAGTTATTAATAAATTTACAACCATAAACAGTCACATTATAATTTGCATTATTTGTACCCATTGCAGCTGAATTAGATGCAGTGTTATTGATGAATGTACAATCTGCTATTATAACATGGTTTCCTGATACTGCAATACCATTAAATTGAGATATTATATTATTCATTAATGTACAGTTAATAGCTTTTCCATATTCTCCACCAATACGAAGAATAGTATTCAGTGCAGTGTTATTATCAAATACACTGTTTTTCACAAGTGGAGATTTACCTACTGCATAAACACCAGCACTGTTAGATTTAGCATAATTACTAATGAATGTACAATCAGATACTGTTAAATTTTCAGAATCAGAATAAATTCCTCCACCAGCATTTGATACTGAATTATTGGTGAATACTGAATTTGTAATTTTAGTATTATTTGCTAAAGTAACAATTGCTCCACCATTTATTGCTTTGTTGTTGGTGAAGTTAGAATTATCAATGGTTAAATAATTTCCAGTGACACGAATTGCTCCTCCACCGAAAATACTATTATCATTATCAGTGAATGTACAATCAGAAATTTTTGCATTATCTCCTGCGATTCCCACTACTCCATTAGCTCTGATTCTTGATTTTGGGTTTGTGAGAACTATTTTGTTATTTTTGAATGTGGAGTTTGAAATTTCTGCATTGGATCCTTGCCAGTATATTGCAGCGAGATTTACACAGAAGTCGCCTTGTTTAAAATTAACATAATTTACAATAATGTTTATACTGGAGTCATATACTTGTGAGTCGAGTAATTTTCCATTATCTCCAATCCAGGTTATGGTTGAACTGGTATTTTCCTGAGTATTATCTCCGTTGTTTACAGTATATGTTTTATCAAGAGATCCTTTTTTCAGGATTATGTTTTTTAAGGTTACGTTATTACCAGTTATGGTGAATATTTTACTTTTTAAATCTCCGTCAATGGTGAATCCATTACCATTAATAACTAGGTTGTCTTTTGCTATGGTTACACCATTATTTGAGTCACTGTAAGTGTGAGTATAGTTTTTTTCTAAGTTTATGATGTTTCCTCCGGTATTTATGAGATTTTGTAATTCTTCGAAAGATCCACCTTTATCGCTTACAATATCTTTTTGTGATGCGCTTACTGCATCATCAGTTTCCTTGACACTTCCCACCATTCCATCATCGGTTGGAATAGCAGAGGTGTCTTGTTCGACATTACTTTGAACGTCACTAGTATCATTAGCACATACTGCCGTAACAGATAATGCTAATAGTAATACTAATGAGATAATTAAAATTTTAAATTTAAAATTCAAATTTAACACCTCAATTAATATCCTTTAAACTTTTAATCATGCAAACAAAAAATAGATATTCTGATTAAAATATATTATTTTTCGCATTACATGAACTAAAATATGTTTTTTAAACTATAAAAATATTATGGTGGGGGGGGGGGGTTTAGACTTATTAAAAAGCTTTAAATCAAAAATCGAACAATTTAAAATGAAAATTAAAATACAAAAATATGAATAACCTGAACTAAAATATTGAATTTCACTAAAAAATTCCAATGAAAAATACTTGAAACAATTAATATCATAATGTTTATATTTTATTAATAATAAATAACTTAATTATCCATTTATAGGAGTTATTTTTAAATGCAAGACTTTAAGTTTACTATTATAACAACATTTTATAATTCACAACAGTATCTTGAACAATCAATCCAATCAGTGCTTGAACAGGACATTGGTTTTGAAGATAATGTGCAATTAATCCTAGTTGATGATGGTAGTAATGATGATTCAGCAGATATTGCTAATAAATATAAAAAATTATACCCCAATAATATTTGTGTTTTATCCCAAAAGAATAATGGTCCTGCAAGCGGACGGAATTTAGGTTTAAAATATGCTAGGGGAAAATATGTTAATTTCCTTGACAGTGATGATAAATTATCCTCTAATAGTTTAAAATCTGTTGATGATTTTTTTAAAAAACATGATAATATTGATTTAGTTGCACTTCCATTAATATTATTTGAAAAACAAACTGATAATCATTATTTGAATTTTAAATTTGAAAATAAGGAAATAATAAATTTGAAAAAAGATTATGATTACTCACAATTATCTGTTTCTTCTTGTTTTATTAAACATGATATTATTCAAAATAATTTTAATGAAAATTTAACTGCCGGTGCAGATCTTGTATTTATTAATGAAATTCTTTTAAATAACCCCGAATATGCTTTAATTAATAATGCAGAATATTATTATAGGCAACGTTTTGATGGCAGTGAATATTCAAATAAATTATTTAATGATAAAAAAACCTATACTGATAAATTAAATTCCTATAAACATTTAATAAATACTTCCATTGAAAATGAAGATAAGGTGTTGAAATTCATTCAATATTTAATAATATTGGATTTGAAAACATTAATTAATGCAGAGGAATTTAAAAGTTTATTTAACAATAATGATGATTTAGATATGTTCTGGGATTTGTTAAATCATGTTTTAGATTATATTGATAGTGAAATTATCCTGAAACATAGATTTTTAAATCCTCATGAGAAAAATTTTTTAATATATTTAAAAAATAAAGACTTCCATATTAACATTAAATCTAAAAAGGTTACTTTTAAATCAAAGAATCATACAATAACCAAATTACATAATCGTAAAATACGTTTGGATATTGTTGAGTTTAAAAATGGTTTTTTAAATATTTCAGGATTTTTCACAAGTAACTGTTTTAAGGATTGTATTTCTATTGAAGCGGTTAAAATAACTGATAGTGAAGAAGTGAAATTCACACCGGAATATGTGGAGTATTATGATAGGAAAACCGAATCTTTTCTTGGTATTGACTGGAAGTTTAAAACAAGTTTTGATTTTAAAATCCCAGTTGAAAAAGATAAATCTCATAAATTATATTTTAATATTGTTTATAATGAAAATGAGGATTATGTTGTGATGCCTGGGAAAGTAAGATTTACTAGTTTTTCCAATTTATCCAATTTAAGCCGGTATTTTGTAAAAGATAACATTATTGTTAATTTTAATGATGATTGTATTTCAACACAACCTTATTCTTATGGGAAAATGTTAAAATACGGTTTTAATGATATTAGTAGTATTTTTTCTTCACATGAAGAAGGTTATTTAACTGCAATATTATTCAGATTCCTTTATTTATTATTATATCCTTTCTTTTCAAATAAAAGAATCTGGTTGTTTCAGGACAGATTAACTGTTGCTGATGATAATGCTGAGCATTTATTTAAATATAGTATTAAACAGGATGATAATATCCGGAAATATTTCATTATTAAAGATTCACCCGATTTTAAAAGAATGAAAAGTGTTAATAAGAATATTGTTGAAGCAGGTAGTTTTAAACATAAATTATTATATTTATTTGGTGAAAAAATTATTTCATCACATGTTGATCATAGTGTTTTAAATCCATTTTATAATGATAATCTTATATTATATAATGGTTTATTCACAATTGAAAGGTGTTTTTTACAACACGGAATAACAAAAGACAATATGTCCTATTGGATTAAAAAACATTATGTTAATTTATTCCTGTTTTTAACATCAGCACAAGCAGAATATGAATCATTATTTAATGAAGAATATAATTACAGTGAAAATGTTGTTCAATTACTTGGTTTTCCAAGATATGATACTTTAAATAATGATAATGTTAAAAAACAGGTTTTATTCATGCCTACATGGAGAAATTATATTCGTGGAAGGGATTTGTTTAAAAATTCAAATCATTTTTTAAGAATCAACAGTTTTATTAATAACACTAAATTACTTGATTATCTTAATAAAAATAATTATAAGTTAATTTTCAAACCTCATTTTGAAATTTACGAACATATTGATTTATTTAACATTCCCGATGAAGTTGAAGTATCCGTTAATGAATCTTATCAGACTTTATTTAATGAATCATCTGTTTTAATCACTGATTTTTCATCTGTTGCTTTTGATTTCGCATATCTTAAAAAACCTTTATTATATTATCAGGCCGAGGACGATTATCATAATCTTGACAGTTATTTTGATTATGAAACAATGGGTTTTGGTAGTGTTGTTAGAAGTGAAGATGAACTGGTTGATAGTTTAATTGAATGTATTGAAAATGATTGTAAAATCAACACTGAATATTTAAATCGTATTGATTCATTCTATAAATTTAATGATAAAAATAATTGTAAAAGGGTTTATGATTGGCTGAAAACCAACAGATAAAACCATTATTTTTTCATTTTCTTTAATTGTTTTTTTAATTTTTTATTTTCTTTTTTCAGACGTTTGTTTTTTCTTTTTAATTCTAATATCTCAAATGATAATTTGCATTCTGTGAATGTATCTGATTCAATAACTGCATTATATTTATTTAACATGTATTTTTTAATAAAACCTTCTTCATGTTCGGGATTTTCGAAATATTCCTGTTTAACTTTTAATAATTCGGTTTTTGCTTTTTCATAATAATCCTGACTATTTGAGGATATTAGATAATATAAAATTTGTTCTATTTTAAACTTATAGAATTCATTGTAAAATTCATTATAATAATTGTTCTGTTTTAAAAAGTCCTCTACAATATCCACTATATCCATAATATATATTCCATTTGATGAAGTGTTGTTTACGGAATTTGGATTTGATAATCTGTAATGATAAAGATAATCTGGAATGAATGATATTTTTGATGCTCTAAGCATTGCCATTACATGAAACGGCACATCATCAAAAGCAAGTCCTGTGGGGAATCTGAAATCATCATATGAGTCAAGGAATTCTTTTTTATATAATTTAGTCCATGGTGCGAATGATGAGTTTAAAACATGTCTTTTAACATCCTTATACTGGAAACTTTTATTGTTAAAGTCAAATGATTCTGGAAATTCATCATCAAAATTAAAACCTGGTGAGGAATAATCCACCGATTCACCATCACGGAATTTTGCAATTTTAAATAACACTATATCTGATTGGGTGTTTATGGCATTTTCATATAGTTTTTCAAATGCATCAGATAGAATATAATCATCCGGATCGAAAAAATAAATATAATCTCCTTTTGCTTCATTTAATGCTTTGTTTCTTGCAGCACCACAACCGGCATTTTCCTGATTGAATACTTTAACTCGATTATCTTTTTTTGCAAAATCATTTAAAATATTTAATGAATTATCTTTTGACCCGTCATTAACACAGATTAATTCAAAATCCTCGAATGTTTGATTTAAAAGACTATTCATTGATTCTAAAAGAAATTCTTCAGCATTATATACTGGAATAACAACAGAAATTTTAACCATAATCATTTACTCCTTTTTATATTTATTTTTTAAATGGATGTGTTATTTTCCAAAAAATGGATGAGTGGATTTTATCCAATTCTTTTTTAAGTTTTTTATTTTCCAAATCTTTTTTATCTAATTTATCAATTAGTTTAAATGATTCCCAGGATAATTTATCATGTTTTTTGTTTTTATCATCCATATCTTTATATAAATCATTTAATTTATCATAAGTTACCCATTCTATATGAATATCAATCACCTGTGAGTCTTCCACTGTTTTTTTAAAGACATATGGTTTTTTATGATATCCTAATGTATGTGTTTGTAATTGTTCTTCACCATTTATAATTAATGATGTGTAATCAACACATGATTTAATATTTTCATCTTTCAAAGCAATTGATCTGAGTTTTAATTTTAACTTACCATCATTAATCATTTTTAATTTCAAATCAATATTTCCTTTTTCACTTTCAACAACCACACCACTGCCTTTTTCATTACTGAACCATTTTTTAAAGTTTTGAGTGGAATTTTCATCTGAATTTTCAAGAATCTGCAAGGTATTTGTTTTATCTCCATAATTTTTAATATCAATTCTTGCAATTTCATTTTTTTTAACCTGTCTTAGATTCTTTTTTAATTTTTTCTCTTCATTTCTAAATGCTTCAATATTATTTTCAAATTCCAGGTAATCTTCACAGGATAATATTTTTTGAAGAATGTATTTGTTTAAATTTGTTAATTTTAAGGGGTTTATTTCTTTTTGATGTTTTTGAAGGTCTTTTTTCATTTCATTATAATATTTTTCTTTGATTTCACCTTCAAGTAATGTGAAACGATAATATGTGCTGAATATTTTTTTGTTAAATAATTTATCTTTGAATTCATTGAAGTGATTATATTTTTTAGTAATATCTATTATTTTATTTGATATTGGTATTATATCCATATAGGATGCGTTACTGGTCATTATGGATCCTTCACGGCGAAGTCTGTAGTATAAGTATTCATCATGGAAATATACTCTTTGTGCTTTGAAAAATGCTTCTATGAAAAATGGATTGTCTTCAAATATTAATGATTCGTCAAATCTAATATCCTGTATTAGGGATTTTTTAAAGAGTTTTCCTGGTGGTGATACTGCTATATAATATAAATCTCCACCAACATCATTATAATTAAAAACTTCATCTCCCACTAGGTTTTTTAGAAATCTCATATCATAATATTTTTCTGAGTATTTTTTTGAGGTTTCTTCTTCAATGTTTATTAATTTGAAAATAATCATGTCTAATTTTTTATCTGTGGCTATATTATATAATTCATTTAGAGCGGTTATTTTTAACATATCATCTGAATCCATGAAATAAATATATTCTCCAATGGCCTTGGAAAGGGCATTGTTTCTAGCTGCTCCCTGTCCTTTATTTGTTTGTGTGATGATTTTTATTCTTGAATCTTTTCTGGCATAATCTTTTAGTATTTCTTCTGAGTTATCTTTTGATCCGTCATTAACACAGAGTATTTCAATATCTGTTAATGTTTGATTTATTATTGAATCTAAACATTGTGGAAGGTATTTTTCTGTATTGTAAACTGGGATTATAACTGAAATTTTAACCATAATATCATTTTATTTAGTTTTTCCTTAAAAATCCAGTTATTTTCCAACTGGATGAGTTTAAAAGGGATTTTTGTAATTTTTTAAGATTATTATTTTTACGGGTGTTATCTTTATGTTGTTTATTTAATATTTTATATTTTTCTTTTAATTGTTTATGTTTTTCTTTTAAATTTATAGTGTTTATTTTTGAAAAGTCTTTTTTATATTCTTCAAATGTTTCACAGGACATTATATATGATATTGTTCTGTGTTGTGCTGCGGTTATTCTTTTATTCATCCAGATATCATATTTTAATAATTCATTTTTTGCCTGGGTGAAGTATTCTTGTGTGTTTTCAATGTTTATTTTATTTAGTATATGGGATATTTTGAAATACATGTATCTGTTTGTGTAATTGGTAAAGTATGATTCGTTGAATATGTCTGTTATTATTTCATATGCTTCAGTATCATTGTCATTTGCAGTGTATTTTGCATAATTTAGAAATTTAAGTTTGTATTTTTCAGATAAACTTTTCAATCCGTTTTTTTCAAAAATATCAAAGGTCATTTTATAATGTGTGATATAGTGTAATTTTTTCTTATAAGTGTTGACTTTAAGATATGGTTTTCCTTTAACTGGGAATAAATATGCATATAATACTTTTGGAATACCATATATTTCTGATACGTTAACTAATACTTCTGCAAGGAATACTGGGTCTTGTCCTCGTATTAAATCTTTAAATCTGATGTTGTTCTCATCAAGGAATGTTTTTTTATATATGTTTTTATAGAATGCCCATGGTACTCCATAATCTTTTGGTGGTATTTTTTCTGTTTTTTTAAATTCATAGTAATTGTTTTTTGTGTAGTTGGAGTTGTATATTAAATCTCCGTTTGGCAGGAGTTCTTTTAGGTTTGCACATACCATATCTGCGTCGTGGAGGTTTGCTAGTTCATACATTTTCTCTAAGGCATCTGGGTCTACGAAAATATCATCTGCATCTATGAATGCTATGTATTCTCCTTCGGCTTCATCAATACCATAGTTACGTGCACTGCCTGATCCCTGGTTTTTCTGGGTTAATATTTTTATGAATTCATGTTTTTTTTGTTGTTTTTCCAGCATTTCCAGGGATTTGTCTGTTGAACCGTCATCTACACAGATTAGTTCTATGTCTTTTAGTGTTTGTTTTGAAACACTTTTGATTGATTTTTTAAGGAATTTTTCACCATTATATACTGGCATTATTATTGATATTTTTGTCATTTTATATTTTTTCCCTATATTTTTTTTATTTGAATATGTTTTTTATATTTCTTAGTGGTTTTGTTATTTTCCAGCTTCGTGAGTTTAGTATTTTTTTATTTGCTTTTTCATATTTGTTTATGGAGTGTTCCAGTTTGTTGTTTTTCTTGTTTAGTTTGAATATTTCTCTTTCAAGATCATAGTTTTTAACTGTTAATACTGCTTCTTTGTAGGTTTCATGGTTCATTATTGCATCATATATTATTTTTCTTCTTTTTGTTAAATATGGATAGTAGTCTTCTTCTGTTTTTAGTTGTATGAGACTGTTTTTTAGTTTGTTGAAGAATTCTTCTTTGTATTCTGGTTTGATTAGGCTTAGTCTTAGGTATCCTATTGATACTCTTCTGTTGTATAGTTTTTCTTTGAATTCTTCAAATGTGTTGTGTTTTTTGAATGTGTCGAATATTAGGTCGAATATTTGTATTGAATCGAAGAAGTTTCTGTTTCCGGACATTGTTGATGATGCTGTGTGCCAGCGTCTTGTGAATAGGTATTTTTTGTAGAATGTTATGCGTTGGGCGGTGAATAGGCTGTCCCAGAAGAATACGTTGTCGTCGAATACTAGTCCTTCGGGGAATTCTATGTTATTGTTTTTTATGAATTCTGTTTTGTAGAGTTTACTCCATGGTGTTACTGCTATTGAGAATATGTATTCTTTAATATCTTTCCAGTTAAATACTTTGTCTTTTACGTAGTCTGCTAGTTCATCCATACTGTATTTTTCTTTTTTTGCATATCCGTCTGAGTCCATGTAGTAGTTTATTGCCTGGAATATTACGAAATCTACG
>SUTL01000055.1 GCA_015062925.1 Methanobrevibacter thaueri | reverse complement strand
CTAATTGAATAACGAACTCAGAGCAATTTTTCAAAACCAAAACAATTTTTCATACCCAAAGCAATAATATAATCACAACAAAAAAGTATACTGAACAAAAATCCAAGACCCAAAATAGCCTTAAAAAAACGCAAATAAAATAAAACACAATAAAATTAATTAAAAAAGACAGTACACCCAATAGTGCAATTCATTCACAACTTGCAGAAGTTGTGGTATTCTTGCATTTTAAAGATAAAATTTTAATATCAAACAAAACTTTAATAAATAATAATAAATATATTATTTAATGTTATATTTCTTAACGATATATTTTAATCAGTATTTAAGGAGTTAATAAATTATGGCTATAAACAAAGGAGATTTCGTAAGAGTAAATTTCACAGGTAAAATAAAAAATAATGATGAAGTATACGACACTACTTATGAAGAAATCGCACAAGAAGCAGGAATTTTCGATGATAAAAGAGTTTACAAACCAATTCCAATAATTGTTGGAGGAAATCATTTATTACCAACACTTGAAGAAGGTATTATAGATTTAGAAGTTGGAGATAAAAAAACTATAGAAGTCGAATCTAAAGATGCATTTGGTCCTAGAGATTCTTCATTAGTTAGATTAATGCCTATGAAAGAATTTAAAAAACAAGGTATGACTCCATTCCCAGGTATGAAAATCCAAGCTGAAGGAACAGTTGGTAAAGTTTTAACTGTAAATGGTGGAAGAGTTAAAGTTGATTTCAACCATGAATTAGCTGGAAAAGATTTAGTTTATGATATTGAAGTTGTTGAAGTAATGGATGATGTTAATGATAAAGTTAAAGCTATGATTGAATTCCGTTCTTCCAATCCTAACATGGACGTTGATAAAACAGAAATTGAATTAAATGATGGTGTTTTAAATATTAAATTAGATGATGTTGCTAAATTTGATCAAAAATCATACATGGATGTTACTTTTGAAAGATTTAACATTGCTAAAGATCTCTATGAAAACATAGATGAAATCAATAAAGTTAATTTCATCGATTCATTTGAAAAACCAGAAAAAGAAGATGAAGAATCTGAAGAATAAACGCTCTAGAGTTATATTTTAACTCTAAAACCCTTTTTTTATATTATGTTGGAACTTAATGAACTATTAGAAATTTTCAATACTGGTGAAGTATTGGAAATGGATGATGAAGCTATTGAAACATGTAATTATTATTCACAGGAAGCTCAAAAAATCACCTGTGAACTTAATCAGAAATACCATGACCTTGAAGAAATCAGACTATTATTCAGTAATCTTATAGGTTGTGAAGTTAGTGATGATTTCAGAGTTTTCCCACCATTCACCACAGACTTCGGTAAAAACATTCATTTAGGAAAAAATGTTTTCATCAATTCAGGTTGCAGATTCCAGGATCAAGGCGGAATTTACATTGGAGATAATGTTTTAATCGGACATAATGTTGTTTTAGCAACATTAAACCATGATGAAAACCCCTCCAGAAGAGCAAATCTAATAGCAAAACCTATTAAAATAGGAGATAATGTGTGGATTGGTTCTAATGCAACTATACTTCCAGGTGTCACAATTGAAGATGGTGCTATTATTGGTGCAGGTGCGGTTGTCACCAGAGATGTTTTAAAAAATACTATTGTAGGTGGTGTTCCTGCAAAATATATCCGCGATGTTAAACTGGATTAAATACTTTCACCATGTGCAACTGCAACAATACCAGGTATTTTATCAACTTCTAATTTAAACATTGCCTCCATACCCTCCCATTCAAATAATACACATTTTTTATCAATAACCTTATTTGTAAGTAATGCTGCAACCGGAGGAGTTATAACAAAAATAGAATTATTATCATCTAATGAATCAACAGTATTCTTACTAAGCATTCCCTTCCCAATATGAATTTTAACCCCATTTTCACTTAATACTGGAATACATGATTCAATTTCCACTTTACTGCTTGTTGTAGGTGCAATACCGGCATCACTAAAAGCAGTATGCATAATCACACTGCCCTCCATTTCAAAAGGAACTTCATTATCATTAATTAATTTAACCAATTGGGGAAGAGCAGCATCCCGACCAGTGTAAATAGTTCCCGAAATTGTAATCTTATCATTAACATGCAAATCCAATAAATCCCTATTACTTATAGGTGTTGTTAAATTCTTCATAATAATTATTATATATTGTGTTTCTTATTTTATTATATTAATGGAAATATTGAATAAGATATTTAAATGTTTATCAACATAAATAATATACATTCTATAATTTATATCATAGAATTATTATTAGGAGATTTTAAATTGATTATAATTAATGAAGAATTGTGTAAAGGATGTCATCTTTGCTTATTCATGTGTTATAAAAACGTATATGCAATATCTCCCGACATTAATAAGAAAGGAGTGCAATTACCATATGTTAAATTTGAAGAAAGATGTACTAAATGTGGTACTTGCGAAATTGCATGCCCAGACCAGGCAATAACCGTGGATTTACCAGATAACTGGTGGATGCAAGATGAAAATGATGTTAATTTCAATCCTAATTTCACAAAGGGGAAAAAGTAGGTGTTATAAAAATGACTGAAGAATTTTTTATTCAAGGAAACGAAGCATGTGCTAAAGGAGCAATAGCAGCAGGATGCAGATTCTTTGCAGGTTACCCAATCACTCCATCCACAGAAATAGCTGAAACTTTAGCCCGTGAACTACCAAAAGTAGGAGGGTCATTTGTTCAAATGGAAGATGAAATAGCATCTGCTGGAGCTATCATCGGAGGTTCATGGGGAGGAACCAAATCAATGACTGCAACATCAGGACCAGGTATTTCATTAATGCAGGAAAACATAGGATACGCATTCATGAGCGAAACTCCAATAGTCATAGTTGACGTTCAAAGAGGATCTCCATCAACAGCACAACCAACCATGGCAGCACAAGGAGATATGATGCAAGCACGCTGGGGATCACACGGAGACTACGAACCAATAGCATTATCTCCATCAAGCGTTCAGGAATTTTTCGACTTCACAATAAAAGCATTCAACCTTGCAGAAGAATACAGATGCCCAGTCTTCATCATGGCAGATGAAGTAATAGGACACATGAGAGAAAAAATCATAGTTGAAGATAATATTAATATCACACCAAGAAAAAGACCAGAAAAAACAGAAAATTATCTTCCATTCGAAAATATTGAAAACGCAACAACACCAATGCCAGCATTCGGTGACGGATTCAACATTCATGTAACAGGACTCACACACGACGAAAGAGGATACCCTGATACAAACAATCCACAAACTCATGATAAACTTGTCCAAAGAATCTGCGACAAAGTATTAAACAACAGAGATAAAATATGCTCTGTCAAATCATATAACTGTGAAGATGCAGACATTATACTTGTTTCATATGGAGCACCAGTAAGATCTGTTATAGAAGCAGTAAAACAATCTGATAAAAAAGTAGGATATATAAAAATAGATACTCCATGGCCATTCCCACAAGAACAAATAGAAGAACTCACAAAAAACGCTAAAGACGTAATAGTTGTTGAAATGAACCTCGGTCAAATATACTATGAAGTTGACCGTGCAATTAGAAGAAACGTCAACGTTCATTTAATGGGGGTCATAGGAGGATTACTGCCAACTCCAGACGAAATTTTAGATGAAATTAATAGAGTAGGAGGAAACTAATAATGACACAAAACAAACAAAACAGATTTCTCCCATATTTAAGAGAAGACAGATTACCACACATCTTCTGTCCAGGATGTGGAAATGGAGCTATTATCAATGCATTTCTCGCAGCAATGGAAAAAGCAGAAATGGACTTTGATAATATTGCAATGGTATCTGGAATCGGATGCTCATCAAGAATTCCAGGTTACTTAAAATGCGATTCCCTACACACCACACACGGAAGAGCATTAAGCTTCGCAACAGGATTAAAAACAGCTAATAAAGATTTAGATGTTGTAGTATTCACAGGTGATGGTGATGCAGCATCAATCGGAGGAAATCATCTAATACATGCAGCAAGAAGAAACATTAATTTAACCGTAATTTGTATTAACAATAATATCTACGGTATGACCGGGGGTCAAATCAGCCCTACATCTCCTAAAGGTAGTTTCGGAACAACTGCACCATATGGTAATCAGGATGCTCCATTCAAATTAGCTGAACTCGTAGCAGCAGCCGGAGCAACATATTCTGCAAGATGGACAACAGTTCAAATGGAAAACCTTGTAACATCAATTAAAGATGGATTGAAAAATCCAGGATTCTCATTCATTGAAGTTGCAACACAATGTCCAACATACTTCGGTCGTAAAAACAAATTAAGAACTCCTACTGCAATGGCAGCAGTTATGAAAGCAAATACAATATTCAAATCCGCTGCAGATAGAATGCGACCATCTGAATTAGAAGGAAAAATTGTAGTTGGAGAATTTGCAGATTATACAAAAGATGAATTTACAGAAAATATTAATAAAATCAGTGTAGAAAAATCTGGTAAGAAAACTCTTATCAATTCTGCATATGAATCAGAATTATAGGTGGGATAATAAAAATGAGAACTGAAATTAGAATAGGAGGATTTGGAGGTCAAGGAGTAATTCTTGCAGGAATTATCCTAGGTAAATCAGCATGTCTTTTTGACGGTAAACAAGCTGTTCAAACCCAATCTTATGGTCCTGAAGCTCGTGGTGGAGCTTCCAAATGTGAAGTTGTTATTAGTGACTCAGAAATAGATTATCCTAAAGTGCAAAACCCAGATATTCTAATAGCAATGTCAAATGAAGCATTAATCAAATATATTGTTGATTTAAAAGATGAAGGAACTTTAATAGTTGATCCGGGAACAACAGATATAGAGGATGTTCGTGAATTCATCGACCAACATAATATTAAAGTTTTCAAAGCTCCAGCAACAAAAACAGCTACCGATGAAATAGGACTTAAAATCGTAGCTAACATTGTTATGGTAGGGGCAATTACAAAAATAACTAAAGTCATATCAAAAGAATCCGCTATTAAAGCAATTGAAGCAAGTGTTCCAAAAGGAACTGAGGAGAAAAACATTAAAGCATTTGAAGCAGGATATGGTTTAGTGGAATAAAAAAAATTAAAAAGGGTGTTATAAAAATGAAATTTTTTGAAAATATGGCAAAAAGAATTTTTAATCAGGAAGGCATACCAATTTTAGAAGGTCATGTTGCTTATTCATCAGAAGAAGCAATGTCAATTTCTTCCGAAATGGGAGTGCCAGTTGTTATTAAAGCACAAGTTTTAACCGGAGGTAGAGGTAAAGCTGGTGGTGTTAAATTTGCCGATAATCCTGGTGAAGCTTTAAAAGTTGCTGATGAAATTTTAGGCATGGAAATTAAAGATGAAAAAGTAAAACACCTTTTAGTTGAGAAAAAAGCAGAAATATTCAATGAATACTTTGTTACAGTATCCGTTGACAGAGGTGCAAGAAAACCTGTTATTTTAGCAAGTAAAGAAGGTGGGGTTGAAATTGAAAACCTGGCTAAAACCAACCCTGAAAAAATCATCAAATACTATCCTAATCCATTAATTGAATTTTTACCATATGAAGCACGTGAAATTGCACGTAGAATGGGTGTTGAATCAGAATTAATTTCACAAATGGGAGATATTATCTGGAAATTATATAAAGTATTTGAGAAATATGATGCGGATACTGCTGAAATCAATCCATTAGTATTAACTCCAGATGGTCTTATTGCAGCTGATGCTAAATTAGTTGTTGAAAATGATTCTTTATTCAGACATCAGGATTTAGTTAAAACACTTCATTATAAGGAAAAAGCAGTTGATTTTGTTCAATTGGATGGTGATATTGCTGTTATCGGTAATGGTGCAGGTTTAACATTAACTGCTATGGATATGATTAAGCTTAATGGTGGAGAGCCAGCAACATTTCTGGATATTGGTGGTGGAGCTTCTGAACAAATTATTAATCAGGCTTTAAATATTGTTTTAAATTATGATCCGGTTAAAGTAGTATTTTTAAATGTTTTAGGTGGTATTACTAAAGCTGATGATGTTGCTCGTGGTGTTGTTAAAGCATTAGATCAGACTAATCGTAAAGTTCATATTGTTATTAGATTAACTGGTACTAATGAAAAAGAGGGTCAGAAGATTTTGGAAGATGCTGGTATTCCATTTGAAACTTCAATGGAGAAAGCAGCTAAAATCGCTGTTGATTTATGCAATCAATTGAAAACTGAAGGGGATTAATAATTGAAATTTTTTGCTATCAATGGGTCTCCAAGACCTAAATGTAATACAGCTCAACTTTTAGATAGTTCTCTTGAAGGGGTTAAATCTGTACTTCCTGATGCGGATGTTGAGAGGATTAATTTGTATGATATTGATTTTAAAGGTTGTAAAAGTTGTTTTGCATGTAAAAGAATTAATGGTCGTCATTATGGAAGATGTGTCTTTAATGATGATCTTAAACCTATTCTTGATGAGGTTGTTAAATCTGATGGGGTGATTTTAGGTTCTCCTATTTATTTCAGTGATGTTACTGGTGTTATGAGGTGTTTTTTAGAGAGATTTATGTTTCCTTTTGTTGCTTATAGTAATACTGAAACTGTTGATCATAAAAAAATGCCTGTTGCTGTTATTTATACTTTGAATGCTTCTGAAGATGTGTCTTATCAGATTGGTTATCATGATATTCATGATCATTTTGAGATGGGTTTGAGTAGGGTGTTTGGAAAGCCTGAGCATTTGTATGTGTATGAGACTTATCAGTTTAAGGATTATTCTAAATATGTTTCTGATATGTTTGATGAGGTTGAAAGGAAGTCTATTCGTGAAAATAGATTCCCTAAGGATTTGGAGTCTGCTTTTGAGATTGGTGTGAGGATGGCTACTGGAGCAGAACAACACGGCTGATTTCAGATTCATTTATTATTTTTTTCCCACAGTTGTCTCCTATTTTTTGTGCGAATTCTTTTATTTCTTGGAATGTTGGCATGTTGTCGAGTGTTAGTCTTTCTCGTGATGAGCCGACGCACATGTATGCTTTTATTTCTACGTAGTCTGGGTTTGCTTTTTTTATTAGTTTTGCATATTCTTCGGGGTTTTCCATATTTTTTCCTCGAACACAGGTGTTTCGTATGCATGTGCGGGAGTTGAATGTTGATAATGTTTCAAGTGATTCGTTTAAATTACTCCAAGCATCATTTATTTTAGGTCGACATACTTTTTCATATATTTTCTTTGAAGGTGCATCTAAGGAAAGGTATAGTTGGTAAGGATCGTTTTCCAGATTTCGTAATTTATCAACACACTGGCCGTTACTCACAACAAATGTTGTGAAGTTTCTTTTATTAAACTCTCCTATTAACTCATCAATTTTAGGATAAAGTGTTGGTTCTCCTGCAAGAGATATTGCAGCATTAGTGGGAGATTTAATTTCTTCCAATTTCTTTTTATTAGCTTTGTCATTTCCGTAAAAACCACATAATAAATTGTCCTGAGCTTTAATAGCATCATCAATTATTGTTTTTGGATCATCATATTCCTCATCTTCCCAGCTGGTTTGTGTATAGGTTAAATCTCTCCAGCAGAATTCACATTCCTGCTGACAATTAGGTACTGCTGGGGACATTTGAAGGCATCTGTGAGATTCAATGCCGTAGAATTTTTCTTTATAGCAAACGCCTTTATCAACAATACTTTGACGTGTCCAGTGACATGTTTTAACTGCTGCGTGTCCATGTTTTCCTAGGAATCGGTATCCGCTTTTTTCTAGTTTTTCAATTTGTTTTTGTGTAAATGACATAAAATCAAGATTATTTTTAGTTTTTGTAGTATATAACATTTTTACAAACTAAAAGCAATATTACTTTAAATGAACAATATTTACTTTATCATATAAAATCTATATATATGTTTAATTATAATATTAATTACTATGAGATTATGGAACAAAAATCAAGAAAAACTATTCTTCGAAAAATCAAAAAACTTCGCCTCACACCAACAATTATTCTACAAAACAAAAGACGAAAGATACCTCACATACTGGCCAAAAGGATACAAAGGACCAAAATCCACACTACAAGCAAGAAACTCACTAATAGGAAAATATACAGAAAAATGGGTAACAGACCTACTAACACAAATCCTAAAAAACCAAAACCTCCACATAATACAACAAGCACAAATCCCAGCAATAGGCATAACCCACAAATCCCCAGCAGACATCGTAATAGCAACAAAAAACAGAAAAATCCTAACACCAGAAGAAGTAAAAATAATATTTGAAGTCAAAATGTCACTAGTATGGAACTGGGAATACGACACCAACACCAAACAAATCAAAGAAATAGGAGATTACAGAACACACCAAGGAAAACCAAGCTTCACCCGCTCAGACTCAATATTAAAAGCAATCGGAAAATGCATTGACATAAGAGTCTCCAACCAAAAAGCATCAAAAATACCATTAATCGTACTCGGAAACGCACCACTATCCAACGGATTCTGTAAAAAAGCAGACTACCTGAAAAAAGCAGGAATCATCCAAGGATTCTGGTCACTAAATCCCTTCCCATTAAACCATGGAAACACCCGGAAAAAAAGTACAAAAAACGGATTCATAAGAATGAATAATGTGGCAGAATTAAATACAACATTGAACCAATTATTTAAACAGGAACTCAATTTTTTCTCAGGTATGGAAAACCCAAAAAAATTAGGTCAAATAATAGAAATCGCCAACCAAGAAAAAACCTATGAAAACAAAGGAATAAAATTCATAAAACTCCTAAAGAGGAATTAAAGTGAAAAGAAAAACACAAACAAAAACATTTGGTTCAGTTGTACGAGAATCCCATGATTCAAAAAGATTCTACAATACAAAACTATTCAAAGAATTCCAAATACCAAAAAATATAGAATATAAAGAAACACCAATCAGCAAAAAAAACCTAAACCAATTTCACTGCAAATCCAGTGAAAAAATGGATGAAATACCAGATAACAGCATACACCTAATGATAACCTCCCCACCATACAACGTAGGAAAAGAATACGACAACGACCTGACACTAGATGAATATTTAAAATTACTGACTCAAGTATTCAAAGAAACATATAAAAAACTTGTAACTGGCGGCAGAGCATGTATAAACATTGCAAACATAGGAAGAAAACCCTACCTCCCACTCCATGCAATGATAATAGAAATAATGTTGGACATAGGATTTTTAATGCGAGGAGAAATAATATGGGATAAATCAGCAAGCGGAGGAGGATCATGTGCATGGGGAAGTTGGATGTCAGCATCAAACCCCGTACTAAGAGATTACCACGAATACATACTCATCTTTTCAAAAGACACATACTCAAAAAACAAAAACCAAGAAAAAAAAGACACAATACAAAGAGATGAATTCATCGAATGGACAAGAAGCATATGGACATTCCCCGCAGTAAACGCCAAAAAAATAGGTCACCCCGCACCATTCCCATTAGAATTACCCCACAGATTAATAAACCTATACTCATATGAAGAAGATGTTATTCTAGACCCATTCTCAGGTAGTGGAACAACAGCAATCGCAGCAATTCAAAACAACCGAAACTACATCTGTTACGATATAAACCCTGAATATATAAATCTGTCCAAAAAAAGAATTTCCAATCAAAAATTTATTTAAATAAAGTAGTTCAAAATTAATAATAATAAAAAAATTGTGGGGATTAAAAAAATGGATACTCCAATAGTAATATTAAATTATAAAACTTACTTAGAATCAAGTGGTACAAACGCTTTAAACCTAGCACATGACCTAGAAAGTGCTGCTAGTGAATCAGGAATCACAATGGTTGCAGTTCCACAAGCAGCAGATATTTACAGAATCAGCGAAGAAACATCACTCCCTATTTTCGCACAACACATAGATCCTATAACTCCTGGAGGACACACAGGATCCAACCTAATCAACACATTAATCAGTGCAGGAATCACAGGATCATTAATCAACCACTCCGAACAAAGAATGAAACTAGCAGACATTGATGAAGTAATAAAAATGTGTGAAGAAAACCAAATAGAATCATGTGTATGTACAAACAACATAGAAACATCAAAAGCAATAGCAACACTCAACCCAACAGCAGTTGCAGTTGAACCCCCAGAATTAATCGGTACAGGAATACCAGTATCACAAGCTCAACCAGAAATAGTTGAAGACACAGTACGTGAAGTTAAAAAAATAAATAAAAAAGTAAAAGTCCTATGTGGCGCAGGCATCACAACCGGTGATGATATGAAAGCAGCAATGGATTTAGGAGCAGATGGAGTTCTACTCGCATCAGGAATAATTAAAGCTGAAAGTCCAAAAGATGCTCTACTTGACCTAGTAAGTAAATTATAGAGTGAGAAAATGCCTAAACGATTTAACACAATAGATGATTTTGATGTTGAAAACAAAACAGTTCTTGTAAGAATCGATATTAACGCACCAGTAGACCCAGGTTCAGGATTAATCCTAGATGATACAAGATTAAAATTACATGCACAAACAGTTAAAGAATTATCTAATATGGGGGCTAAAGTAGTACTTCTAGCCCACCAATCAAGACCAGGTAAAAAAGATTTCACAACACTAAATCAACATGCAAGTGCATTATCAGATATTTTAAATCTAAGAGTTAAATATATAGATTCAATATTTTCCAACTCTGCAAAAGAAGCAATAAAATCATTAAAACCACATGAAATCCTATTACTTGAAAACGTAAGATTTTTCTCAGAAGAATCACTATCAAGAACTCCACTAGAACAATCAAAAACATTACTTGTGAGACATTTATCTCCACTAATAGACTATTATGTTAATGATGCATTCGCAGCAGCCCACAGATCACAAGCATCATTAGTTGGATTTACAGTAAACACTCCCTCCGCAGCAGGAAGAGTAATGGAAAAAGAATTAACCATTATCCAAAATGCCTTGGATAACGTAGATCATCCATGTGTATTTTTACTAGGTGGAATGAAAGCAGATGATTCCATTGAAGTCATGGAAAATGTATTAAGTAACGGTACAGCAGATTCAATACTAACAACAGGAATCGTTGGAAACATAGTTTTATGGGCAGCAGGTGCAGATATAGGTGAAGTAAACAGAGAATTCATTAGAAACAGAGGATATGAAGATATGGTTGCTAAATCAAAAGAATTAATTGATAGATTTGGAGATAAAGTAAAATATCCTTTAGATGTTGCATGTGAAATCAAAGGGCAAAGAGTAGATATTGATTTTAAAGAAATTCCAAACGAAGCAATATTTGACATTGGTGTAAAAACAATCAACTACTATGCTAAAGAAATAAGAGATGCTAAATACATTTTTGCTAACGGTCCGGCAGGAGTATTTGAAGACCCTAACTTTGCAATGGGAACAGAAGACTTAATCAATGCAATAGCATCATCAAATGCATTTTCACTTATAGGTGGAGGTCATATTGCAGCTGCTACTGTGGGACTTGGTTTTGAAGATCAAATGAGTCATTTAAGCAGTGGTGGTGGAGCTTGCATAAGCATGCTTGCCGGTAAAAAATTAGCTGCTGTTGAAGCATTAAAAAATAGTAAAGATTAACTATTAAAAATATTTAATAGTTTTTCTGATGATTCTTTAGGATTATCTGAACTCATTATTGCACTAACAACTGATAATCCTTTAATCCCAGTATCCACTAACTCATGAGCGTTATTATGGTTTATACCGCCAATAGCAACAACTGGAATATTAATAGAATCAACAATTTCTTTTAAATCTTTTTTTGTTATTTTAGGAGCATCATCTTTAGTGGATGTTGGAAATACTGCTCCAGTTCCAATATAATCAGCACCATCTTCTTCAGCTTTTTTAGCTTCAGGAATTGTGGCGGCTGAAACACCTAATATTTTATCATTTCCAATTAATTTACGAGTAATATCGCATGGCATATCTGACTGGCCAACATGAACTCCATCAGCATCAATTGCAAGTGCAATATCTACTCTGTCATTAATAATTAATGGAACATTATATTTTGAAGTAATTTCTTTAACTTTCAATGATAAATTGTAAAAGTCAAGGGTTTCAGATGTTTTTTCTCTTATTTGAACTATGCTGACTCCGCCTTTTATAGCTTCTTCTATTGTTTTTAAAAATTTTTCTACATCGTCACTTTTATCTGTGACAAGGTATAGTGATAAATCTATGTTTTTCATAATATCTTAATGTTTGATTCGTTTATTATGCTTTCTGCATTTGTTTTATATAGGTAATCAATTAGGTATGTTCTAAATGATCCTGTTCCTTCATCTTTTTCATTTACTTTGGCTCTTGCTTTTTCACCGGCAATGTTCATTGCAAGTATTGCGGTTAATGTTCCTTCAAAAGGGTTGATTCCTGCAATGCAGCTTCCAACGATTGATGATAACATGCATCCGCTTCCGGTGATTAATGGCATCATGTCGTCTCCGTTATCTATTGCGATTGTGGTTTCACCATCACTTAAAATGTCTATTGGTCCACTTGCTAGGATTACTGTGTTTAATTTTTTTGCCAGTTGTTTTATTATTTCAGCGTTTGGTTTTAAATTTTCTTGTGTGATTATATCATCAGTATTTACATCAACGCCTTTTGCGGTGTTGTTTTCGTTTAATACGTTGAATAATTTTGCTATTGCTTTTATTTCACTTATGTTTCCTCGTATTGCTGTTGGGTTGTAGTTTTTTATTATGTTTGTTGTGGTTTGGTTTCTTAGTTCTGTTACTCCGACTCCCACTGGGTCTAGTATTATTGGGGTGTTAGTTTTGTTTGCTGTTTCACAGCTTATTTTCATGGATTTTATTTGTTCTTTACTTAATTTTCCTATGTTGATTACAAGTGCATCTGCTATTGTTACTACTTCTTTTAGTTCTTCAGCGTCTTCTGCCATGAATGGTGATCCTCCTATTGCGAGGATTGCATTTGCACAGTCGTTGATTGTCACTGTGTTTGTTATGCAGTGTGTTAGGGGGTTTTTTTCTTTGATTTTTTTTAGGTTTTGGGTTGTTTTTTCAAGTAGTTTTTTTTCATTATTTATCATGATTATTAATTATAAATTTTCAATTATTTAAATTTTTATAAATAATATTAATTTTATAGTAAAGTATTTAAATGACTTCATGTAAATATTATATTGTTATACTATATTATCAACTTGCCTCGGTGGCTCAGTCTGGTAGAGCGCGAGACTTGTAATCTCGTGGTCGCGGGTTCAATTCCCGTCCGGGGCTTTTAATTTTATATTATTTATATAAAATTTAGTTGATTTTATAATTATTATAGTAATCTTTATATACTTGTAATTATAATAGTATTATTAGTATGTAATCTACATATTTTATATGTGGGTCCGTAGGGTAGCTTGGTCGATCCTTTGGGCTTTGGGAGCCTGAGACTCCGGTTCAAATCCGGGCGGACCCATTGTCCCGCCTTAGCTCAATTTGGCAGAGCGTTGGACTGTAGATCCAAA
>SUTL01000054.1 GCA_015062925.1 Methanobrevibacter thaueri | reverse complement strand
TGATTCTTATACTTCGCAGCTTCTCATTGTAATTCATGAGTGATATTATGTAATGATAGTATATTAAATGATGTGAAAATGGAATTGACATTAGTGTGGGTTTTTAAACTTGATGGGCAATATTTAATGAATAACAGATTAATAAGTGATATAGATTTTGAAAATGTTGTACAATATTTGAAATCAATTTATGATATACTACTGATAGATTAAAAGTTCTATCAAAATTTTTCATAATATTTTTTACATATAATTTATAAAATATTATATACTACTTTCATGATGTGTAATTATGGATCCCTCATTAATTAAAATTTTCATAACTATTGATAGTTTAGATGCTGATGAAAATATTAAGAAATTTTATAAAGATTTAGTATTATTGGAATTTAATAATGTTACTGTCCGTTATAAAGAAAAATATGAACGACTTCTTAAAACCCATATGGAGGATTTATGATGTATCTTGAATCTATTGTTGTCAATAATTATCGTCCGTTCTATGGGAAAAACACTTTTAATTTTAAATTTAAAGAAAAAATTAATTTTAATGTAATTTCAGGTAAAAATGGATGTGGAAAGTCTTCATTGGTTGATGCGTTATATTGGTGTTTGTATGGGATGGAACCTTCAAACGAAAGTAATGGACTCATATGTAATTACAATGCGGTTGATGAAATCGATGTTGGTGAGAAAGGTCATGTTTGTGTAACCTGTAATTTCATTGAAAATGACAGAATATTTAAAATTCGGCGCAAAGCTACTTTTATAAAAATTAATGAGGATAATGAGATTAAATTTCCAGTAGGAACTAATCTAGTAATATATCGTAGTGATGAAGATAAATTCACTAGATTGGGTGATAATGAAATTCCTATTAAATATTTTCCTAAATTTTTGTTCCCATTCATATTCTTTGACATGGAATATGATAGGATTTCAAACAATTTTCTTGAATCTTACCTAAAAGACATTTTTTATCATTTTGGTCAATTAAATGTTCTTGAAAATGTTGATTCACACTTGAAACAATTATTAAATAATTATAATAATGAAATAAAATCATTAAACAGTAAATCTGGTGATTTAGCTCTGCTTTTATCGCAACAAAGTAAACTTATGGAGAATCTCCAAAAAACAAAATATGATATTCAAAAAATTTCTAAAGAAATCCAGCAATCTAAAGAGAAATGTTGTGAGATTAGGGAAGAATTAGAACAATATAATTATTCTGATAGAATAAATATTCCTGAACTTTATAAGCTAATAGATACTATATCAAATGAAATTAGTGAGTTCGAAGATTTTTTAAAAAAAGATTTAAAAAATTATCAAAATTTGATGATTAATACATTTCCAATTCTTGTTGGATTATCTACAATTGGCGATGAATTCAATAATGAAGAAGTACATAATCTGTTGCTAAAGAATCCAAATTTTAAAAATACTAATTTTTTCAGTGGTTATGTAAATATTTCTAATTTATTTAATAAACTTCCTCATAAAGATGAGTTTAAATCATATTTTGAAAGACATGAGGAAATTGAATTAGTATTACTTGAAAAAAAGGATCAGTTGATGAAACTTGAGAGGATTCTTTCTGATATTGATGACCCTATTTTCGTTGAGTTGAATTCTAAGTTAAAAAAACTAGAAAAATATATAATACCTAATTTATCCTATAAGTTATCTCAATTAAAATCTGAGTATAACTCATTAGAGGTAAGTTTGGCAAGTAATTCAAGGAATATTGATTCTTATAAAGGATATGATCAAATCATTTCTCCAATTAAGGATAAATATCAATTTTGTTTCAATGCTAAGGAATTTGGAAGTTTAGTTTATGAACAAGTTTATAAAGGTTTATTAAATGATTTTATAAAAGAAATAAACGTATTATTCCTTGATAAGTTTGGAATGAGTAATAAATTTAAGAAAATCATTATCAAAGAGTCTAATGAAATTTTCTTAATAAAAAATACGAATCAAACAACTTCCATTGATGATTTATCTACAAGTGAAAGAAAAATATTTAGTTTATCTTTAATTTTTTCAATTCATAAATGTTTACATTTAAATTATCCAGTAATTTTAATGGATCCCTTTGTTAATTTGGACGCAGAAAAACAAAATTCAATCGTTTCATTTATTTTAAGCAATTTGGAGAATTATCAAATTTTTTTAATTCTAAATGAAAATCAGTATGATGATTCTCTTAAGTTAAAATTTTTGAGAAACAATGTTAATGAATTTGAATTAGTTGATATCGATAATAATGTTGAGGTGATTAATAATGGTTAGACGAAATAAACGTTTGGGTATTGATTTGGAAACAAGACCATATTATTCTAAACTCAAAGATATATCCTTTGCAAGATTGACTAATTCACAATTATTTTCGTTAGCTTTCACCGTGGGTTATTTAAATGGTTTTAAAAAACCATTAACTAAACGATTTGATATCATTCGTCATGAAACTATTCCTTTAGACCTATTTTCTATAATCATGTTAGTTGCTATTAAGGAGTATGGGGAGGAGTATATTAAGGAGTTGGATAATCCTTTAGAACTTTTTGACATGGCTGAAGAGTATGCTAATGCGGGCATTGAAATTTTAATGAAAAAAATTAGGTATGATTCCGATTTAGAGAATTTTTTAATTTCAAATATTATGAGATTATATGGTGATAATGATTTCAATTCAAAATATGAAAGGTTGTTTTCAGAATAATTTTTTAAATTTAATATTTTATTATTATATTAAATGAATTTTTTTAAGAATAATCCATAATAAATTGTTTACTTAATTTTTAAGACAATTCTACATGTTAATTGTTTTAGAATTTAAGAGAATCATTTTTTTGAGAGTAATGACATAATTTTATTTTTTAATTTTTTCAATAATTTTAATTTATATGTAGGAATATGATTGATTAAGAGTTTATTTGTTCTAATAAGATCTAATTATCTTTTATAGATTGTGTTAATTTAAATAATATGTGGTGCATATATTTAATCATGTCAGATTCACCCATCAGAGATTTTGATCAAGACCATGTGATTATAACTACTGAAGTAACTGTAGGTAAGTCTTATAGTAGCAGAGGCTGGGCTTTATCTAGAACTGATATTCATGATTGGGTTCCTGCTGAAGAATTTGAAAGGGATTGTAAAGTAATTATTGATGACATATCTTCTGAAGCGGTCTTAAGATTTAATCCACGTTTATTTTATGAAAGTGATGAGTTAAGCTCATATCTAAAAGAATTGTATGATAATGGTTACTCTAGATATAAGGTTCCAATGGAAATATTAATTCCTAAAAATAATTTTTTTACTAATGTGGATTCCATTGAGGAGTATTTAAATATTGGTGCTGTTGATACTGAATTATTAGTTGGGAAATCATTTAGTAGTAAAGGTTGGCAGCTTTCAAAGGATGTAGTTGAAAAGTTGTTTCCAGTTGAAGCATATAATAGGGAGTATTTAATAAATATTGATAATATTTATTCTAATGCAAAATTAAATCTTCAATTTCGTTTATTTTATAAAAGCAATGAGTTAAGTAACTATTTAGAAGAATTGCATAATATTAATCCTAGAGATAAGATTCCTGCAAAAATAATTTTTAATGATGATTGGGATTCTAAGGAGGATGTTAAAATCTCAGAAGAGAATTCTGAAGTTGTCAATAAGAATATTGATGATGATTTCGATTCTCCAGATAATGTTAACGTACAAGAAGATGATGCTACATCTGTTCAGGTAGATATTGATAAAGATGTTGTAAATCGAAATTTATGTAAAATATGTGGTCAACTTTATTCCACTAATGAATCTTCATCTGATAAACGCTTTTCTGATTTATGTCCGTGCTGTGTTGAAAAAATACTTGCATTGGAAGCATATAATAAGATTAAAGAATCATCATTGTCTAACTTTATCAAAAAAGAATTTATTGAAGATAAATTTGCATCTAATTTTAATCAGATTTGGGATTTACTTTTAAAGTATGATTTTTTAGCTACTTTTGGGGAGTTATATAAATTAAATTGTAATGAATCAATTAATCAACATTATTCAAAATATTTGCCGGATAATCCGGATATAAATATTTCATCTAAAAAACGTAATAGGGATAAGATTTTAGAGTTAATGGGTAAAGAAGAGGAAACAGAAGATGAAAATGTTTGTATTGTTTGTGGAAAGACTTTGAGTAGTGATGAATATGAAAAGTGTGAGTCCTGTAGTGATAAACAGTTAGCTACAGAATATTTGCATGATATTGTTGATTTAGTGCCTTATGGGGTGAATTTCTCTAAACTTGAGTTTATGGGTTCAAATATGGGCAGTTTAAATGCGGAATTGGTTTTAAATAAACTTGTACAGTATGAATTATTATTGTTTGATGGAAATCTATTCTACAGATTTAATGAAGTGAATTTCTTAAATGATTTTATTAAAAAATATTCTGAAAATCCATATGTTATTCAAGTTAACTACGAGTCTGCGGACTCTAATATTCCAAAAATCTCAAAGAATGATTTGTCTTCAGAAGAAAGGATTGATTCACTGATTAAGTGGAAAAATTATGGGGATTATGTCTCTTTTAAAAAAGGGCAATATGGGTTCACTTCAGTTCAGTTTAAACAGGACGGGGCCTTTTTATATTCAAAAGGATTTGGAACATCATATGAAGCTAAAATTGAAGCAATTAATTACTTAAAATCATTAGGCAAATTGATATTGGTTGACAGTTCTGAAATAAAATTGCAAATCAAATAAATTGAAGGTATAAATTATGTTGGATGATTTAAATATTAAATTCAAATATGATTCAGACAGTGATGATTTAATAAATGATTTTTATATTCCTGTTTTATCAAATTCAACAGAATATTATAGAATGTCAGGATTTTTTTCTTCAACTTCATTAGCCATTTCTGCACGGGGCATTGGTAATTTCATATCTAATGGAGGTAAAATGAAATTAATTTGTAGTGCAGCATTATCTGAAGATGATAAATCAATTATTGAAGAGGCAAATGAAAATCCAGAAAAATTCATAGAAAAATATGCACTTGAAGATTTCAAATCACTTGAAGAAGGTTTTGTTAAGGACCATGTTGAAGCTTTAGGTTGGATGCTGGCTAATAATCTTCTAGAAATTAAAATTGCTATTCCTAAAAATGCTGAGGGTATTTTTCATTCAAAAATAGGCATTTTGAAAGATGATAATGGGAACATTATTTCATTCAGTGGTTCTGATAATGAAACCGCTTCAGGATGGTTACATAATATTGAAGAATTTAAAGTATTTTGTTCTTGGGATGCTGCCGAAGAAAAATATGTAAATAGTGATTTAGAGGATTTTAACAAATATTGGGAAGGAAATACTAGTCGAACAAATATTATTGATCTTCCTAATGCAATTAGGGATGAAATGATTAAGTTAGCGCCATTATCTGAAACTGAATTAAAGGTTTTTAAAAGTACTGGTCCAAAAATTAAATTAAGAGATTATCAAAGTGAAGCTATTAAAAACTGGTTTGATAATGACTGTTGTGGATTGTTTGAAATGGCAACTGGTACCGGTAAAACATTCACAGCTTTATCTTGTTTTAAAGAGTTGTCAGATTCAAAAGATAAATTAATCACGGTTATTGCTTGTCCTCAATCTCATTTGATTGACCAATGGATTAAGGATGTTAAATTATTCTATGATGGAGAAATTATCATCGCATCAGGAAAAAATAGTAAATGGAAAGATGAATTTAAGAAATTACGAAAAAAATTTTATTTTGGAATGTTAAATAAAGCTGTTGTAATGACTACTCATGCATCATTATCCTCAGAATTTTTCATTGACACAATAAATAAATTTAATGTTGAAAAATTATTGATTGTTGATGAGGTTCATGGAATAGGTTCTTCAAAACAAAAATTTGGATTAGATGATTGCTATGATTATAGATTAGGATTAAGTGCAACCCCTAAAAGATGGTTTGATGATGAGGGTACTGAGGCTATAGATATTTTCTTCAAAGGAACAGTTTTTGAATTTGATATTAGCAGAGCGTTAACTGAAATTAATCCAGATACTAATGAAACATATTTAGCACCTTATTACTATTATCCTATTATTGTCGATTTAACTGATGAGGAATATGATCAATATCTGATGTATTCATATAAGATTGCCCAAATTTTAGGTTCAAAAAAGAAAAAAAATAAAGATAAAGAATTAACAAAATATAATACATTACGTCAGGGCATAATAAATAATGCTGAAAATAAATATTATGAATTTGACAAGTTACTTAAGGATAATCGGAATATAGACAAATTAATTGTCTTTTGTTCTCCTCAACAAATTGAGAATGTTCAAGAAATTTTGAATAGAAATAGGGTTATTCCACAACACAAATTCACTCAAGAGGAATCCGCAGCAATATCTAAAAAAACGGGCATGTCTGAGCGTGATGAAATTTTAAAATTATTTGCTGAAGGTGCATATAAAGCATTAGTTGCAATAAAATGTCTTGATGAGGGAGTTGATGTTCCTGTTGCTGAAACTGCAATAATTATGTCAAGTACTTCCAATCCGAGGGAGCATGTTCAAAGGAGGGGCCGTATTTTAAGAAGGGCACCAGGTAAAAAACATGCAGTAATTTATGATATATTGGTTTTCCCGGAAGAACCGACAGAGGTGGGTTCAAAAGTAATGAAAAATGAAATATTAAGATATAAGGAATTTGCTGAAAATGCAACGAATAGTTATGATTGTTTGAAATTATTAAGGAAATATTACGATATGGTGGTTGAATGAGTATTAATAAAGAAATTTTAGAATTTATTGATGATTCAAATTTTGATGAGGAAATTAAAATATTTTTAAAACAAGGTTTGGACATTGAAGAACAAAGAGATCTTGTTAAAAAAGAAGTAAATAAAAATTCAGCTTTTTTCAATAAGTACGATAAAATTATTTCTAAGTTGGTGAGGGAATAAATATGAAATTAGATAAAATTTCAATAAAGAATTATCGTCAGTATAGGGATGTTGAAATAAAATTTGATACTGACCTTTCTAAAAATTTCACAATTATTAAAGGGAATAATGGAACTGGAAAGACTACATTATTAAATGCATTTACCTGGTGTTTATATGGTAAAGAAATTCATTCTTATGGTCAGAAAGCTGGAATGCTTTTATGTAACAATAAATCTGTAACTTTAGCAGAACCTAATGAGAATATTCCAGTTTCTGTTACTATAAATTTTTTAGATGATAAAGGAAGGCCTTATATTTTTGAGAGAAGTTTAGATTTTTATAAGACTGATGAGGGAATTTTGAGACAAAGAAGTAAAAAAACCACATTTAAAGTAACTAAACCTCATGGTAATGATTTCACTGTAAAATATGATGATGAATACACAATTAAAAGATTCATCCCTAAAAAAATTCAGGAATATTTCTTTTTTGATGGTGCTAGATTAGGGGAATATTTCCAAACTACTTCTAACCAAAATATTAAAGGAGCGGTATTTGATATATCTCAATTGAATATTGTAGATTCATTAAAAACTAATTTGGGAAAAGTTGTTGATAATTATATTACTAAACAAAGAAAATTAACACCAAAAGTTGGTAATGCGCAAGATAAAATTAATAAATTGGAAAAAGATATTGAAGATTACAAATCTCAAATTAAACAATTAAATTCTGAAATTAAAGAATCTGAAGATGAAATTGATACCATTGATAAACAATTGTTGGAATTAAATGAAGTTGGTGTAACTAAAGCTGTTGAAGATGAAAAACGATTAGTGGCTAAACTAACTGAATTAGATGAAAAATTAAATGGTAAAACGGTTAAAAGTGGATTATTATATAAAAGAAACAAATTAATAATTCAATATTATCCACTATTGTCATTATATCCTCAATTCTTTAATTTTTTAGAATTGGGTGAAGATTCACGTAAAAAAGGATTCATTCCTCCTAAATATAAAAAAAGTTTCTTGAAGGATTTATTAGATGATGGAAAGTGTATTTGTGGTGCTGATTTGAATGAAGATATTGAACATAGGGAAGCTATCATTAAACTCTTAAATGAAACTAATCCCATAACTGATGCCTCTGAAAGAATCACTTCAATTTTAACAACTGTTAGAGAAACAATTTTAAAAACAAAGATAAAATCATTTAAGGATGAAATTATTAAAGTAAATAAAAAAATTATGGACACAGAAGATGAGATTGAGAAGAACAAGGAAGAATTAAGAAATGTACGTGTTATTACAGAAAATAATTCTATTGATGAAATTAGAAAATTATCTCAAATTAAAAAAGATTTAAGAACTGTAATTACCAACAATTCTAAAAAAATAGGTTCTTTAGAATCTCAAATTAAATTTGCCGAAAAGGAATTAAGAACTGCAGAACAAGACCTTAAAGAACAACAAAAAAACGAATCTGAATCTTTAGAACTTAGTAAAAAAATAGAATTTGCTAAAAAAGCTAAAGAGGATGCAAATACTTTGTATGAAACTTTATCTATTGAAATGAAAGATCAAATTCAAAGTTTAACCAAAGATAAATTCACCAAGATTCAATGGAAAGAAAATGAGTTTGTGGATATTGATTTAACTGAAGATTATGATATTTCAATCATTAATAAAATTGGTAATATTGAAAAACCAGGCGATTTGTCTGATGGTGAAAAATTATCACTGGGACTTTGTTTTATGTCTGCTTTACACAAAATTTCTGGTTTTGATTTGCCTATAATAATGGATACTCCATTAGGTAATTTAGATGTGGATATAAGACAAAATATAGCAAAATTCCTTCCAGAATTTGTTGAAAGCAAGCAAATTGTTTTGTTGGTGACAGGTACTGAATATACAGATGATTTTAGAGATATTTTATATGACCATATTGGTAATGAATATGTAATTAATTGGGATAATTCAGATGAGGGTAAAGAATCTAAGGTGGTTTTAAATGGCTGAATATTATGATTCTAATGAAACAGCAGGTAGAAGGCTTCATTATGATAATAATGATGCTGAAATTTATGACAAGTTAAAAGATGATTATGGCCCATTTGCGGGTGCTACCATTATTGATATTTTTTCAATTGCATTAATTTATGGTTTAAAGCAAGGATATAGGACAGAATTATTAACTGAAGGTAGTTCTATTGGTAGAGTTGTAGAATCTGTTATTGATAATAGTAATCTTCGTTATTTGATGATGGCAGTGGCTGTTAAAGAAACTGGCTCACTTGATGTTATTTTGGATGTTAATGAATATTTTACAATTTCTGAAGAATACGCTAAAACTGGGTTAAGATATCTTGAAACAGACTTTATCGAAAATGATGAAGAGTTAATAGATGAAATGGAATTAGAACTGTTAGACATTTATGAAGACTTTGCTAAACAATTAGAAGAGATATGATAGATGTTAAGAACTTTTCTTAACATTTTTTTATTTTTATCGTGGCATGATTTTATGGGTAATGAAGCAGATAATGAAATTATAGCAAAACCGTTCTTAAAATGGGTTGGAGGAAAATCTCAGTTAATTACAATTATTGAAAAGAAGTTTCCTAATAGTATTAGTCCAAAAAAACCCATAAAAAAATATTTTGAACCATTTATTGGTGGTGGAGCTTTATTTTTTCATTTAATGTCTCACTATAATGTTGAAAATGCTTATATATCTGATACCAATGAGGATTTAATTCTCACATATAATGTACTTAAATATGACTATCAAAGTTTAATAAAAGAATTGGACTCTCTTATAGAGAAGTGGCCAGATAATCAAGAAGATAAAAGAAAAGAGTATGAGCGAATCAGGACTAAATTTAATAAAGCAAAAAAGAGAATTAAATATGAAAAATATTCAAAAGGACATGTTCCTCAAGCGGCAAGATTAATTTTTTTAAACAAAACATGCTTTAATGGGATATATAGAGTTAATTCTAAAGGAGAATTCAATGTTCCAATAGGCAGATATAAAAACCCGTCATTTTATGAAAAAACTAATTTAGAGAATATTTCACATCATCTTCAGAAAACTGAAATATTCAATAAACCATATGATTTTTTTGAAGATTGTATTGATGAGGAGTCATTGGTTTATTTGGATCCACCATATCGTCCAATTACTGAAACAAGTTTTACTAGTTATACAAAATCTAATTTTAATGATGATGACCAAAAAAAATTGGCAGAGTTTTATAAACGAATTTCAGAGAAAAAAGCTAAGGTTATTCTCAGTAATTCTGATCCTCATAATAGAGATGAAGATGATGATTTCTTTGATGATTTGTATAAGGGCTTTAATGTTGAAAGGGTTCCAGCTAAACGATATGTAAATAGGGACGGTAATAATAGGGGACCTATTAATGAAATTCTAGTTCGTAATTATGGTTATTAAATTTTAAAAAAAGATTTTAATTAGTATTTTATTTTTAATTTTTTATTAAGAACGCCTTTACTAATCATAAAACAAACTTTGGTCTTATCTTGTTTAAAGAAGTTATTATAAGCATCGTCACCTTTATTTCCTTTAGGGGCTATTTGTAATTCTAAATTCCTAAAACCATTGGTTGCTGTCGGTAGTAAGTTAACATCATGATCTTCAATTGCTATCTTAATTTGATTAAATGTTTTTTCGAATGCATCCAAATCATTTTCGTCAAAAGTAATCTTTTTAACATCCCTTAATATTCTATATCCATTTTTACTTCCGTTAACTTCTTGATAGCATATTGTAATGATGGTTGTCTCTTCAAAATAATTTTTCCAAAAGGAATCTTCCCATTCATCCTCAAAATCACTTAATTGCAATGTTCTAAATGACATTCGTTCACGAGCTTTGCCATTTTTATCTATTGGCAAATTTTTTATTACAAAACTGGTTTTAGTGAATATTTTGTCAATTTGGGGTAATTCTTCATCTTTTCCTATGAGAATATTGGATATTAATTTATTGATGTTTTTTGGTATTTTTTCAGTATAGGTTTTACCAGTAATTTCTTCTAGTATTCTCAGTTGTGTTTTGCCAAAAAAGGATATTAATTTGTCTATGACATATTCGTCAACAGTTTTATATTCTGCTTTAATATCTTGTGGAATGAGTGTTGTTTGTTTTGATGATGAGCTTGTTGAGCTAATTTCTATTATACTGTGATTTTGAACATTTTCTCTTAAAATACTTGTCATATAAGCATTTTTTAATGAAAAAGCCCTTGGTTTTGGATGTATTTCTGAAAAAGGTTGGGTTGTCCTGTCTGCAGATGTTCTTGCTTTTGTACATGCTCCCAAATATGAAGTGTCGCCTTCTGAAAGTTCATGTGCTCTACCTTCAAGAACTTTGCCCTTGATTATCTTAAAATCGTTTTCAAAAATCTTTTTATCAGGTTTCATATCATATAACTGATAATCGGTGATTACAAAATCCTTGGCTTCTTTTTCCTTATCATATTCATACCATATGATAAGCATATTTTCACATTTTCCAAGCACATGGCTGCTTTCAAATGTTTCATTTATAATTTCATTGAAATTGATTTTACTTAAAACTAATCTCTCTTTTGCACGCAAACTACCATTTTTGTTTTTAACGTATCCTGAAACTTTCAGTTCAATTCCCAGTTCTTCAAAATCAGCTTTACTATCGTTATTTATAGGATATTTATAAAATCCTGTTTCAACAACATGGCCTAATAGTCCTTTTTGTTGCCTTAAACTGGCATTTTCAAGCAAACCTTCACTATCAATTTCTTCAAATGTTTTTCCCTTGATGTTGGAGGTGTATTCAACTAGTTCTTCTATATTATTAAATTTCATGATAAATCATTACTATCCAAATGCTCTCTGGTTAATTATTAATATATACGTTAACCAATATATAATATATTGGAGAAATTGCTATGGATAAAACTGTTGTAGAATTATTTGCAGGTGTTGGAGGATTCCGTTGTGGATTCAATGAAGTTGAATTTGATGGAGAAACCGTTGCTGAAAAGAATAATTGGAATTTTGTTTGGGCTAACCAATGGGAACCATCTACTAAAACACAAGCTGCATTTGATTGTTATGTTGAAAGATTTGGAGAATCTGAAAACCATGTGTGTGAAGATATTGGGGAAGTTGATAAAACCACTATTCCGGACCATACAGTTTTGGTTGGTGGATTTCCATGTCAAGATTATTCCGTAGCAAGATCACTATCAAATGAAAAAGGCATTGAAGGTAAAAAAGGAGTGTTATGGTGGGAAATAGCCGAAGTTTTAGAAACTAAACAGCCTCCATTCGTTTTACTTGAAAATGTAGATAGATTACTTAGATCTCCTTCAACTCAAAGAGGACGTGACTTTGGTATAATGTTAAGGTCATTTCTTGATAATGGTTATGCAGTTGAATGGAGAGTAATTAATGCGGCAGAATATGGATTTCCACAAAAAAGAAGGAGAGTATTCATTTTCGCTTATCACAAATCAACAAATTACTTTAAAAAAATAACAAAATATCCTGCAGAACAGATTGTGTATACAAAAGGAATTTTTGCATCTAATTTTCCAATTAAAGACACTCAATTAGATAAGGGTCGTTCAAGTATTTCAGAGGATTCATTTGAAGATATAGTTTTAGTCAGCGATAATTTTGATTTCCACTTCTTTAATGCAGGATGCATGGTTAATGGAGTTATTACTACTTATAAAGTTGAGCCGGTGGAATGTGAGGACATCACTACTTTAGGAGATATCCTTGAAAAAGGGGAAGCAGATGAGAAATATCTACTTACTGGTGAAAAATTAGAAAAATGGAAATATTTGAAAGGAAAAAAACGATTGCAACGTAAAAAACCTAATGGTGAATTATATTGGTATTCTGAAGGAGCTATTGCATTTCCAGACCATTTAGATGCGCCTGCAAGAACAATGCTTACTAGTGAAAGCACCACAAATAGAAGTTCCCATATTATTGGTGTTGATGAGGAAAAAGGAATTTATAGAACATTAACTCCTGTTGAAGCTGAAAGAATTCAAATGTTTCCGGATAATTGGACAAACATTGAATCAAAAGCAATGACTGAACGCAGACGATACTTCATGATGGGTAATGCTCTTGTTGTTGGTGTTGTTCAAAAATTAGGAAAATATCTGGAAGAAATTGTTGAAAATGAAGATTAATCTTATCAAATATTATTAGAGGGATTTTTCATGGCAGATAAAACCAATATTGAAGAAAGAATTCAAAAGGCAGTTGATCTTAAAACATCATTGGAAAGCAAACTTGAAAAAGTCAAAGGTTCTCCAAGAGAAGAGGAATTCCAAATCCAAGTCGACAAGCTCAACGACTTGATTGCTCATCTCAAGGCTGAACTTGAAAAGTAATTTTAATTAAAATTCTGATTCGTTAAATCATAGTTTAACTTTAAAACTTCTATTTAATGAATCCTATTTTTTATTATTTTAAAGAGAATCTCATTTTACCTATTTTTAACACCGCTAATCTACATAGTCCACCAAATTCTGGTGTCAATAATATGTTACGTATATTATGTCCTATAATGTTCGTTAAGTAAATACAATACTCATTCTCTCATAGAATTCCTCTTCCAGTTCAGTTTTACCTCACTGGCCATTTAACG
>SUTL01000053.1 GCA_015062925.1 Methanobrevibacter thaueri | reverse complement strand
AATAAAATTGCAGGTTATGTTACCAGACTTGTAAGATTAGAACAAACTCAAGAATAGGTTTTTTGTTCTTTTTTTCTTTTTAACTCTTTTTTTTATTTATACTGTTTTTATAAAATTATTTTTTCATTTTTGTTTTTTCCATATATTTTAAATTAAAGTATATTAATATGATTAAATATAAATAGATATGAATATTTTGTTTTAGAGTACTAATATTTAATGACAAAATTATTTTTTATGATTTAATTAATTATAATTAAGGAAATAGGTGAAATTAATGGATTTGATAGTAGCAAAATTTGGTGGAACCTCGGTTGGTGATGGTTCTAGGATTAAAAAAGCAGCGCAGGCTGTTGTAAATGAATATATGAAAGGTAATCAGGTGGTGGTTGTTGTTTCAGCTGTTAACAAGACAACTGATGATCTTTTAGGATTATCTAATGAAGCTATTGGAAATAGTTTAACTGATAAGCAAAAGGCTGAAATAATGGCTATGGGTGAATTTACAAGTGTCAGGTTATTTTCAGCAACTATTGAATCTTTAGGTGTTAAATCTGAATATATTGATCCTTATAATGAGTTATGGCCGATTTTAACTGATTCCAATTCTCTGGAAGCAACAATAGATTTCAACACTACCATTAAGAAATCTGATGGTATTAAAAACCTTGTAAATCAAGGTATTATTCCAGTTATTTGTGGATTTTTAGGAAAAGGTCCTAGAGGAGAAGTTACAACATTGGGGCGTGGTGGAAGTGATATTACAGCATTTTTATTAGGTCATTGTTTAGATGCAAATGAAGTAGTTATCGTAACCGATGTTGAAGGAGTAATGTCAACAGACCCGAATAAAATAGAAGAAGCCCAACTATTGGATGAAATTTCAGTAGAAGAAATGAGGGATTTAGCTACACATGGAGCACAGGTTTTACATCCTCATGCATTAAAATATAAAGATCCATCTATTTCCGCAAAAATTATTAATTTTGAACATGGGGATTTATCTGCAAAAGGAACACGTATTGTAGGGCCTTATGAGGGAGATATGATGAAATGCGTAACTAAATATAATAATCCTATTTCACTTATTGCCATTGTAGGAGAAGCAATGGTTAAAACAACCGGTTTAATGGCTAAATTAACTGGAAGTCTCGCTGAATCAGATATTAATCTTTACGGAATATCAGCAGGACAAAATTCAATAACAACATTTGTTGATAAAGCAGATGCAAATAAAGCTTATCATTTATTACATAAAGTTGTTGTGGAAAGTGATGTGTTAAGTTCCCTATCATTAGGGAGGGATACAGCAATGATTACATTTGTAAGTCCTGATATTATTGACACTCCAGGAATAATTTCAGATATTACAGAACCACTTAGAAAAAACGGTATAAATATTGTTGAAATTATTTCATCACAAACTGCAGTTGTATTATTTGTTAATTGGGAAGATGGTGAAAAAGCACATAAATTAATTAAAGAGGTTTTAGAATGAATTTTGAAGGAACATATGTTGCAATGGTAACTCCTTTTTTAAAAGATGGAACAATTGATGAAGAAGGATTCAGATCTAATATAAACTACTTAATTGAAAAAGGAGTGAACGGTTTAGTTGGTGCAGGTACCACAGGTGAATCTGCCACTGTTAATCATGAAGAACATCAGCAAATAATTGATATTCTTGTTGATGAAGTTGATGGTAGAGTTGAAACTATCGCAGGAACTGGAAGTAATTCTACTTCAGAAGCAATTTCCCTAACCAAATATGCGGGAGATGCTGGAGCTGATGCTGCATTATTAATCACTCCATATTATAATAAACCACAACAACATGCGTTAATTGAACATTATGGGACTATTGCACAGGCAACTGATATTCCAATCATTGCTTATAATGTACCGTCCCGTACAGGACTTAATATGGATGTCAGTACAATTGTGGAATTAGCTAAAATTGAAGGTATTGATGCGATTAAAGAAGCTAGTGGTAGTGTGGATAAAGTATCTGATATTTACAGAGCACTTACTCATGAAGGACTTGAAGATGATTTCAATATTCTTTCAGGTGAAGATTCTTTAACTTTACCTCTTATGGCAGTTGGTGCAACAGGAGTAATTTCCGCTTCTGCAAATGTTGATACAAGAAGAATGGTTTTAATGGTTGATAGCATATTAAATGATGATTATACAAGAGCTATGGAACTTCACTATGAAATGGTTGAGTTAATAAGAGCATTATTCATAGAAACTAATCCTGTTCCTGTTAAAACTGCAATGAGATTAATGGGATTGCCTGCAGGACCATTCAGACAACCTTTATCTGATATGAAAGAAGAAAATCTTGAAATTCTTAAAAAAGCATTAAAAAATTCACAGTTAATCTAAAGGAGAATAATAATTATGATTAAAGTAGCAGTTACTGGAGCTGCTGGAAGAATGGGCTCCGGAATTATTAAAAAAATCACAGAACAAGACGATATGGAAGTAGTTGCAGCTATTGAAATGCCTAACACTCCTCTTGCAGGGAAAGATGCAGGTCTTCAAGCTGGAATTGATGAATTAGGAGTTGAAATAACCGGTTCTGAAAAACTCGAAGAAACCTTAAAAGCATCCAAACCTGATGTATTAGTTGATTTCACAATTGCACCTGCAGCAGTTGAAACAATTAAAATTGCAACTTCATGTGGAGTAGGGGTAGTTGTTGGAACCACAGGTTTTAGCGAAGAACAAATGCAATCAAACATTGATAATATTAAACAGAATAATGTTCCTGCAGTTATTTCATCCAATATGGCTATTGGTGTTAATGTATTCTTCAACACTTTAAAGAAATTAGCTCCAATATTATATGATTTTGATATTGAAATTATTGAAGCTCATCACAATCAAAAAAAGGACGCACCATCCGGAACTGCTGTAACAGCATTTGAAGTTATAGCTAATGAATTAAACCGTGATCCTGAAGAAGTAGGGGTTTATGGAAGACATGGTTTAGTTGGAAAAAGAACTTCTGATGAAATTGGTATTCATGCTATTCGTGGTGGAGATATTGTTGGTGATCATACTGTAATGTTTATTGGTGATGGTGAAAGAATAGAATTTAAACATCAGGCACATACAAGAGAAGTATTTATTGCTGGTGTTATTAGAGCTGTTAGATATATTCCAAATGCTGAAAAAGGTATTGTCAGCAGTATGAATGATGTTTTAGGATTAGAATAAAGGTGGTTAAAAATGGTGAATGTAGGTGTACTTGGTGCAACCGGAATGGTTGGTCAGAGATTTATTCAGTTACTTGAAAATCACCCTGATTTTGAAGTTACAGCTTTAGCAGCATCTTCAAGATCTGCAGGTAAAAGATATGAGGATGCAACAACTTGGTATATGGATAATGAAATGCCTGAATCTGTTAAGGATATTGAAGTTATTGAAACAAATCCTAAAGCAATGGATGATGATGTGGATATTGTATTTTCATCTCTTCCTGCTGATTTTGCTTTAACTGTTGAAAAAGAATTTGCTAAAGATTATGTTGTTGCAAGTAATGCTAGTGCTCATAGGATGAAGAAAAATATTCCTTTAGTTATTCCTGAAGTTAATCCGGAATGTTTAGATATGATTGATGCTCAGCAAAAGGAAAATGATTGGGATGGTTTTATTGTAACTAATCCAAATTGTTCAACTATTGCTTTAGCTTTAACATTAAAACCTATTGTTGATAATTTCAATGTTAAATCCGTTAGGGTTTCAACAATGCAAGCTGTATCTGGTGCTGGCTATAATGGTGTTCCTTCTATGGCTATTGTTGATAATCTTGTTCCTTTCATTGGTGGGGAAGAAGAAAAAATGGAAAGTGAGTCTCTTTATTTACTTGGTTCATTTGATGGTGAAAAAGTTGTTAGTGCAGATTTCAAATTAAGCGCATCATGTCATAGGGTGCCTGTTATTGATGGTCATACTGAAGCAGTATTTATTGAGTTGGATGATGATTTTGAAATTGATGATGTTAAAGATAAAATGTCAAATTTCAAAGGATTACCTCAGAATCTTAATTTGTTTTCCGCTCCGCAAAATCCAGTTATTGTTAAAGATGAATCTGATAGGCCTCAACCTAGAATGGATAGGAATGCGGGTAATGGTATGGCAGTTACTGTTGGAAGACTTAGAAAAGATACAGTATTTGATAATAGTTTTAAATATGTTTTAGTTGGACATAATACTATTCGTGGTGCTGCTGGAGCATCAATATTAAATGCTGAATTAATTAATGATAAAATACTTTAATTTTATCAATTTATTTTTCTTATTTTTTTTCAAATTTCTATATTTTTTTATCATAAATCTTATTGTTTTTAATTTCATTTTTTGATAATTATAAGGGTTTAATTTAAATAGTATAAAATTAATACTTTATAACAAGGAATTATATTGTACAATATTTATGAATTTTCAAATTTATTAATAACACTTATTTGAATATTCATCTTGGGATAAAATTTTAACTAAGGGATAGGATGGAAATAGGAATTGATGCTGAAATAGACACACTACAATCTTTAGTCAGGTCTTGCCTATTGGAGCTTAATACATTAAAATATGAGTTAACCGAGCTTCAAGTGGAAAAGGCTAATGATAATACTCCTGAAAGGATTAAAGAGCTGGAGCAAGGTATTGTAGATAAGGAAAAAGAAGTTTCTGTTATCAAATTTCAGGCTGAAGATGAAATAAATCTTTTAAATAAAAAACTCGAGGAAAAAGAGACTCTTATTAAAAATCAGGAAGATAGGATCTATGAACTCGATTATGTTAACAATTCTCTTGATGAAATTAAAGAATATTTTGCAGAACAATTAAGAGAATATAAGGATAAAGAATTATCTGATGTTAATGAAAGATTAAATGAATCTTATAAACTTGTTGCTGAAAAAGAAGCTCAAATTAATAATCTTTCAAGAGAAATTGATGATTTTAAGATTAAAATCATTAAATTAGAGAATAATGTTGAATCTCAAACTCAAATTTTAGAACTTGAAAAACAGCTTGAAATCAAAGATAATGAAATTCGTATTAAAGAAAGTGAAGTAAATCAAAGAGCTTCTGAAATTGATATTTTAAAACAGCAAACTATTCCTAAAGACCAGTATATTTCTCTTCAAACCCAATTTGAATCTGAAATTAGTGCTATGAATGCTGAAATTGCTAATTTAAAACATGATTCTGTCCCTAAAAAAGAGTATAATGATTTGCAATTAAGGTTTAATTCTGAAATTAAAAGTTTAGATAGTCAGATTGATGAGTTGAAGCGGAATTCTGTTCCTAAGCAGGATTATATTAATCTTCAAACTAGGTTTGATAATGAGATTGATGCTAGGAATAGTGAGATTAAGTATCTTAAGGAGAGGTCTGTTTCAAAAGAGGATTATTTGGCTCTTCAATCTCAATTCCAGAATGAGATTAATAATAAGGATAATGAGATTAGATATTTAAGAGAGCAAAGTGTTTCTCGTGAAGACTTTATTAAGCTTCAAGGCGAATTACAAAGAAAAGAGGATAAAATTAAAAGGTTAGAGGAGATTAATAACTTTTTCAATGATTTGCAGGAGGAGCAGGAATCTTATGATACTCCCGAAACTACTCCACCTTTTAGATTAGAGAAGAAACAAGGTAGATAATTCTATCTTTTTTTACTATTTTTTATTAGTTATTCTATTTAATTAATTTTCCTTTCAATAATTTTGATAGTTATTAGGTTTACTATTAGTATATTTGTTTGGTTTTCTAATTATTTTGTGGGTTTTTTTGTATTGGATTTTTCCAAAATTCTTTTTCTTACCATAATTTACTTTATACCATAAAGTATTTATATAACCTTAAACTCATGTATTATGTAGAAAGGTTATAGTCAACACTACAAACTAATTTTATTCATGTTGATAAAAAACTGATCTAAAAAAAATTATTTTATAAAAAATTAAAAAGGTGATTATTAATGGCACAAGGACAACCAATTTTCATTTTACCAGAAGGTACTAACAGGTCTGTCGGCAGAGATGCACAAAGAAATAACATTTTAGCTGGAAAAGTATTAGCTGAAACCGTAAGAACCACATTAGGTCCAAAAGGAATGGACAAAATGTTAGTCGACGGACTCGGAGATATCGTAGTAACCAACGACGGAGTTACAATCTTAAAAGAAATGGACATAGAACACCCTGCAGCAAAAATGCTCGTAGAAGTAGCAAAAACCCAAGAAGATGAAGTTGGAGACGGAACCACAACTGCAGTAATCATAGCAGGAGAACTCTTAAAAAAATCCGAAACCTTACTTGACTCAGACATCCACCCAACAATCATAGCAATGGGATACAGAAAAGCAGCAGAAAAAGCACAAGAAATCTTAGATGAAATTGCAATCGACGACGTTGACTCAGATATGTTACTCAAAGTTGCAATGACTGCAATGACTGGTAAAGGAACTGAAGCAGCACGTGAACCATTAGCAAAATTAATCGTAGATGCTGTTGAAGCAGTAGAAGAAGATGGAGAAGTAGACATAGACAACATCAAAATCGAGAAAAAAGATGGAGCTGTTGTTGAAGAATCCAACTTAGTTGAAGGTGTCATTGTAGATAAAGAAAGAGTACACCCAGGTATGCCATCCGAAATCAAAGATGCAAGAATTGCATTAGTCAACGCACCATTAGAAGTAAAAGAAACCGAAATGGATGCAGAAATCACAATCACAGACCCTGCTCAAATGCAAGCATTCATCGAACAAGAAGAAAAAATGGTAAAAGACATGGTCGACAAAGTAGTTGCAGCAGGAGCAAACGTATTATTCGCACAAAAAGGTATCGATGACTTAGCACAACACTACTTATCCAAAGCAGGAGTATTAGCAGTAAGAAGAGTTAAAAAATCCGATATCGAAAAATTATCCAGAGCAACCGGTGCAAACGTAATCACCAACTTAGATGATTTAACCGCAGACGACTTAGGTAAAGCTGGAATCGTAGAAGAAAGAAAAATCTCCGGCGATGACATGATCTTTGTAGAAGAATGTAGCGGAGCAAAATCCGTAACCTTATTCGTAAGAGGAAGTACCAAACACATCGTAGATGAAATCGTAAGAGCAATCGAAGATGCAATCGGTGTAGTAGCAGCAACAGTAGAAGACGACAAAGTAGTTGCAGGTGGAGGAGCTCCAGAAATTGCAATGGCTAAAAAACTCAAAGACTATGCAGAATCCATATCTGGTAGAGAACAATTAGCTGTAAACGCATTCGCGGAAGCATTAGAAGTTGTACCTAAAACCTTAGCTGAAAACGCAGGATTAGACAGCATCGACTCATTAGTAGATTTAAGAGCAGCACAAGAAGACTCATTCTACATGGGATTAGATGTATTCTCTGGTGAAGTAGCAGATATGAAAAATGCAGGTGTAATCGAACCTAAACGTGTTAAAAAACAAGCTATTCAATCTGCATCCGAAGCTGCTGAAATGATTTTAAGAATCGATGATGTAATCGCATCAACCAAAGGCCCAGAAGATATGGGTATGGATCCTTCCGCAATGGGCGGAATGCCTCCAATGATGTAAATATTTAACTTTACATCAAACTTTATTTTTTTCTTTTTTTTATGTACACTAACAGACTTATTTTCAAAACATCACAAAACGATGAAATATATTACCTAAAAGACACCATACTAATAAATTTCAACACAAACCGTAACGGATTATCAACCTCCAAATTAAATGGAGGAACCAATGACCTGTATAAACATGTTTTCAACCAACATTTATCCCAAGACAAAATAGACTATCTGGAAAACCATAATGTATCAGACTACCTTATAAATGAATGCAAATCATTAAAAATTAATCCTAACTTTGCTACAGGACTAATAACATTAGCAAAAATGAAAAATATAAGTATAGTAACTAAAAAATTTAAAAACAGTGAAATAACAGCAATAACAACAGCAGGTGTCAGAACCAACGCTTCAAGAGCAGGTGATAAAGCATCATACTGGGAAGAAAATTCAAAATTCCACTGCGGAACAATAAACACCATAATTTTAACAAACGTCCATTTGGAAAACCCCACATTAACACAAGCATTAATAACCGCCACAGAAGCAAAAACAGTTGCCTTAAACAATTTAAAAATTCCTTCACAATACTCAAATGAATATGCAACAGGAACAGGTACAGATGGTGTGGCAATATTTTCAAACACAGAATCCAAAAACACTTTAACGGACGCAGGTAAACATTCCAAATTAGGTGAATTAATCGCCAAATCAGTAATTGAATCAGTAACAAAAGCCATTAAAAAACAAGTATGGATAACAAATAAATCACAATCAAACGCATTAGTTAGAATGAACCGATATGATTTAAACATCAATGAATTTTATGATAATCTTAACTATGACAAATTTGAATTCATAAAACAATTGCAAAAAGATGCCCGTAACCAAAAGAACGTGGCAATTACCTCTGCAGTTCTAAATTTAATTGATGAAGTACAATATAATTTAATTAAAAAAGAAGATGCTTATGATTTAGCATGTAAAATAATGGAAAATTGTAATAGTTTTTCCATAAAAACATTATTACAATATTTAACTGATTATTTCATTCATCAGAGTTAAACTCAATTAATTCCCCATTATCCTTAACAATTTTAGCAATAGATTCTTCAGCAGATTCTAATTTTTTATTACAAATTTTAACTAATTGCATAGCATTGTTAAATTCATCCACAGCTTCATCTAAAGGGATATTTCCATTTTCTAATTTATTAACGATTTCTTCTAATTTCTCTAAACTTTCTTCAAAACTTAAATCTTGCATTATATCACCTTTGTATTTATAATTCCATCATCAAATTCTATATCCACTTCATCACCTACTTCAACATCCTCAACTGAAGATATGACTTTGTCATTTAATTTTGCTATTGAATATCCTCTTTTCAATGTTAAAAGTGGATTTAATACTTCTAATTTATTAATATTTTTCAAAAATATATCTCGCTTATTTTTCAAAATTTCATCCGGATTTTTCAATATATGATTATTTTCGATTTTAAACAATTTATTTTTATTATCAGTTATCATATTTGTTGATGCGAATGTTAATTTATTAACAGTATTCTTTAAATTTATTTTTTTCAACATATATAATGATTCTGGGTTTTTAAACGCTCCTGAATTTTCTAATCTTATTAGTTTGTTTTTATTTTTTTCAATTATTGTTTTTGATGAAAATCCGATGTTGTTAATTAGTGAGTTTAGTTTTATTGATTTTTTTTCATAGATTGATTGTGGGTTTTTAAATATGTTTGCACTTTCTAATCTTATTAGTTTGTTTTTATTTTTTTCAATTATTGTTTTTGATGAAAATCCTAATTTATTAACAATTGAATCGAAGTGCATGGATTTAATATTATATATTGTTTCAGGATTTTTAATAATCTTTTTTTGACGAATTGTATTTAATCGGGATTTTTTCAATGATAATTTGTCTTTAATACTTTTTTTGGATTGTCTATTTAATTGATTTACATGGTCTTTTATTTTTGTTAATTCTGGTACTGCGAGTTCCGCAGCTGCTGTTGGAGTTGCTGCTCTTTTATCTGCAACAAAATCTGTTATTGCAAAGTTAACTTCATGGCCTATGGCACTTATTGTTGGGATTTTACAATTATATATTTCACGAGCAACAATTTCTTCATTAAAAGGCCATAGCTCTTCAATACTTCCTCCTCCACGGCCAATGATTAATGTATCTAAATCATATTTCTGTGCATGTTTGATTTGTCTTACAATTTGTGGCGCCGCTTTATCTCCTTGAACAAGGGTGGGGAAAACTAAAATTTCACATATAGGATATCTTCTTTTAACTGTGGTTATAACATCTTTTACAACAGCTCCACTTTTAGCAGTAACAACACCAATTCTTTTAGGATATTTTGGTATTTTCTTTTTATGAGTATCATCAAATAATCCTTCATTTTTAAGTTTTTTCTTTAATTGTTCTAATGCAATATGTAATTCTCCAACACCATCTTCTGTAATTTTCACAACGTTTAATTGGTATTTACCGTCAGTTTCATAAACATCTATGCTTCCTTTTACAATTACTTGCATTCCATTTTCAGGTTTAAATTTAAGAAAACGGCGTTTATTGAATTTACTAATCATTACATTAATTTTGCTTTTTTCATCTTTAAGTGTGAAATAACTATGACCTATATGTGAAGTTGAATAATTGGATATTTCACCTTTAACAAGAATATTTTTAAAACTTTGGGTTTGTGTTAATTTTTTCTTTATAAGAGCATTAATTTGAGATACTGTGAAAGTATTTTCTTTCATAGTTTTCACCTGAACTTTAATGTTATTATATTGTTACTATTTAATACAATTTTTTATTTTTCCTAAGGGAGAAGAATTAACTATAATATAAATGACAATTATAAATAATATATCAAGAAAACAAGGTGTTTTTTTTATGAGAATTAAAGATGAATTATTTGGTAAAGAAGTTCTTGATGGTGATATTCAAATTGTTGGAAAAGTTTCTGATGTTGTTTTTGACAAAGATTCTTTTGAAATCACTGATTTAGTACTTAAAAAAACAGGTTTTTCAGAACAAATTAAAGCCAGTGAAAATATGGTTCCAATGGAACTTGTAAAAGTTATAGGGGATAAAATATTACTTAAAGGTGAAGATGATTTATAATGATTTCCAAAGAATATTTAATTGATTTATTAAAGGAAAATGAAGTATTTCTTGAAGGAGATTTCACATTGTCCTCTGGGAAAAAAAGTAATTATTATATTAATATGAAAAAAGCTATTACAGAACCTGAAATTTTATCCACAATATCAAAATTAATTACTGATAAAATTAAAGATGAAGATGTTGATAAAGTTGCAGGTCCAGCTTTAGGAGCAGTTCCAATAGCCACTGCAGTTTCATTAGAATCTGGTTTGCCATTGTTAATGATTCGTAAAGAAAAAAAAGGTTATGGTACTTCAAAACTCATTGAAGGCGAATTAAATCAGAATGATAATGTTATTGTTGTTGAAGATGTTTCCACAACAGGGGGTTCACTTTTAAAAGCCATAAAAGCTATTCAAGATAATGGTGGTAATGTGGTAAGAGCATTTGTTGTTGTTGATCGTCAGGAAGGAGCTATTGAGGAATTCAATAAAAATAATATAAAATTAGAACCTTTAATAACTGTTGATGAATTTTTTTAAATTAAAAAAATATAACATGTGATGAAAAAAAAATTAATTTTTCATCATCGTTTCACATGATGAACAAAATGAGGAAGCTCATCAATAATTAAATTTAATGCAGTTTTAACTGCATTTGGAGAACCGGGCATTGAAAATATAATGGTTTTTTTATAAATTCCAGCTGTTGCTCTTGAAAGAATCGCTGCTGAACCAATTTCATCATATGATTTCAATCGGAAAAGTTCTCCAAAACCAGCTATTTTTTTATCAAAAAGTGATTCTACTGTTTCAACAGTGATGTCACGAGTATCAAGACCGGTTCCACCAGTTGTTAAAATCACATCAACACCATCAGAAATCATACTTTCAATGGAATTTATCAAATCGTCTTTTTCATCAGGAATTAAACTTCGAGATTTTAAAGTATATTTCTTTTCAATTTCTTCTGCAATATATTTTCCTGATAAATCGGCTTTTTTGGATTTTCTACTGTCACTTAATGTGATTAATCCGCAAGATATGTCTGCGGATGATTCTTTTTGATGTTTATTGGCAGTATCACTTTTCATTGTTTATCACTTGTTTATTACTTTTTATTATTTAAAAGGTAGTTTTTTATAAATTTATATTCATTTAAACTTTTAAATAATTTATTGGTCGGATGATAATAATGTATTTTTCCAAATTGTTCATCACTAATGTAGTTGTGTTTTTGAATTATTTTTATATGGTGTGTTATTGTGTTGTAGTCTAAATCTAGTATGTTTGCAAGTTGATTTTTATTATGGGGTTTGTCTAGGATTTCATCTATTATTCGGATTGTTGTTTTCCCGCCATCACGACCTATTATTAAATTTAATAATTCTTTATCTTCCATATCCCATATACTTCCTTGTTTTAGCAGGCTTTGTTTGTCTTTCATAATTCATTCTCCTATTTTTTCATGTTTATAATATTCTGCAAGTTGCAACGCCCATTTTAAGGCATTTTCATCTTTAGCAATTAATATTTGTGAATCATCATAATGTCCGTCTTTAAAAAATAGGCTTAAGGATATAAACTCATCACAATATGTTAAAAACACTTGTGTTTTTTTGTCAATGCAGTTAACTGTTACTTTTTTGTTTTTGAGTAATTTTTTGTTAAATAGGTCATGATTTTCAATTGATGTGTAGATTTCATTATTAACAGTTAATTCTAAACTTTCAAGTTTTTTGTTTTTTAAAAGTTTAATTAAATGTTTAAAATGATTTTCAGAATAAATTGGTAGGATGATTTTTAACTGTTTTGCTTTGGATATTAGGTTGATGTAGGTGTTAAATGCATTTGAAAGATCACTTGTTGTTGAATAAACATATTCGGCTTCTTTTAATAAGTATACATCTTTAAGAATTTCATCTGGAATTCCAGATAAATCATGATTATTCCAAAATATTTTGCTTTTACCAATAGCATACCAATTTTCAATGAGTTTAATCATATTTGTAGTTAGTAAAAAACCGTTTGATGTTAATTCATAGGATTTTTGCACTTTTTTAACTAGATTTATTGTTTCCAATTCTTTAAGCCCATGTAATATTGTTGCTGAGGGTTTTTTCAATTCATTTCTTAATTCATCAAGGTTTTTTTGATTTTCATATATTGTCAGCAGTAATTTGGACCGCATACTTGATGTTAAAATGTATTTTATCCCACTAAATTCTTCTGTTAATTCTTCTTTTATTTCATTGCTTGTCATTTATACTACCTCTGTTTTCACATGTTCAAATAAGTCATTTCCCCATTTGAGGGATTTTTGATTTTTTGAAATTAATATCCTGTTCTGATCAAAGCTGCCATCATTTTTAAAAAGTCCTAAGCTTATTGTTGCATCGGTTATGCTTAAGTATAAGTTCAAGTCTTTTTTGGTTAGGTATATTTTTAAGTTTCTATTTTTCATGGCATTTTTTCTTGTTTTTCTGTCTATGCGAGTAATTAGTTCTTTAAATATTGTTTGTGGAATTATTATTTCTAGGGATCCTTTATTTTCTAGTATGTGTTCTATGATTTCAGGGTATTCTGGATGGAGGTAGGGGAATATTGCTTTAACTGAAGTTGATTTGATCATTTGTTTTTTTGTTGTGTTGTGGGTTTTGTAAATATCTATGGGTGTTGTTTCTATTAGTTGTGCGTTTTTTAGTGCAGTTATTTTTTTGATGGATGTTATGCTTAGTTGGTTTAAATTGTGTTTGTTCCAGAATTCTTCGTAGGTATTTACAATGTCTACGCTGTTTTTAAAGTCCATTAGTGTTTTTAAGTAGATGTCTGTCATTGGTGTTATGTGGTATTTATTTTCGATTTTTTTAATGTTGTTGTTTTGCTCTAATTTCATAATGTTTGTTGATATGGAACTGTAAGTAATTTTTGTGTTTTTAACTAGTCCTCTTACGTTGTTTGGTTTCTTTTGCAGTTCATTTAGTATTTTTAATCGAATTTCGGATTTTGTAAGGAATTTTATGTCATTGTCAATGTTTTGAGTTATGTTCATTTTTTATCTTTTCTCCTTTTTTTTTTTAATTAGAATGTTTTTTTTGTGTATTTTCTAGTTTAATCATTTTAATTTAAATAAATTTTTCAAATTCCTTTCAAATTTGTTTCAATTTATTTTCTATGAGTGTTGTGCAGGTTT
>SUTL01000052.1 GCA_015062925.1 Methanobrevibacter thaueri | reverse complement strand
GTAATGATGCCAGTCACTATCATGCCCACAATAAGAAAGACAATAGCCTCCCTGATTCTTATACTTCGCAGCTTCTCATTGTAATTCATGAGTGATATTATGTAATGATAGTATATTAAATGATGTGGAAAGTGGAATTGAATCAGTGGGGTTTTTAAACTTGATGGGCAATATTTAATTTTGACAGATTCCTTAAAAGAAAAAGAAATAAATTGGAGGATTTGACCCTCCGGGATAACTTATTGGTACCTATTTAATCTTACTTTAGTCACTGGTTTTTTATGACCGAGTTTGTTGCACACTTTCCATGTTTTTGTGTTTTTGGCAACAGTGTTCCAGCCTTTATAAACAGGGCTTTGACTTGGTCCTTTCCAGACTGTTGCAATGTATTTACCCTTTTTGCCTTGATAGTCTCCAGTGCTTCTTTTGTATTTGCATTTTACTTTAACTTTCTTTTTACCATCTTTTATGGTAACTGTCAATGATTTCTTTCCCTTATATTTCTTTGCATTGACAGGTTCTGCAAATGCAACACTTAAAGTCATTCCGACAATAAATATTGCAAGAACTGCCAGTACGATTTTTGTTTGTTTATTCATGTTTATTCTCCTTTATTTAGTAATGTAATTTTACTTTGGTGACTGGATGGTATCTGTTGTGTTTATCAGCATATTTGGCCCAGTCTTCCATTCCACCATTAGTTGCTGAAGTCCACCATCCTTTTTTACCAAATTGCATACCATTCTTTTTCTCGTAGCATACAGATACGTCGTATCGTTTACCATTTTTATATTTATGTCCTAAATACTGCTTATAACCTTTTTTATATTTGCATTTAACTTTAATGGTCTTTTTACCATCTTTCACTTTTACAGTGATGCTTTTTTTATTCTTATATTTCTTTGCATGGGCAGGTTCTGCAAATGCGACGCTTAACGTCATTCCGACGATAAATATTGCAAGAACCGCTATTGCAATTTTGGTTTGTTTGTTCATAGTTTAACCTCATGTTATTAATAATTTATATTTATGTTGTATTCTCTTTTAAATTTTCTCTTTTTTTGTTATAATATAAACATTTACATGGATTTATTTTCTTTTGATGTGTTATTGTTCATGATAACTATATTCTTCGTGATGGTTTTTTGACACTTCATAAAAAATGTGGGTTTTATAAGGTTTAAATTAAATGTAGGTGCTAATCATCAATATTTTTTCCTTTTCATATAATTATTTTCTTAAAATTTGATTCATATTGAATTTAAATAATTATATAAATTAAATTAAACTAATTTATTAATATATTATTATCAAAAAGTTAATTAGGTTAAATTATGAATAATCAAATTCACAAGTATCAACAAAGACTTTTTAATAAGTTATTTGCAACTTTGCCTAGTGTTAGAAAATCTGTAAATTTTACAAAAAATATAGATATTGATCTTGAAATAAATTATTTCTACTATTTTAATAATAAAAAATTTTGGTTTACAAAGGGAGAAACTGAGGATAAATATTTTTATTTATTCGGGCGTCGAAATAAATCACTTAAGCGCATAACTGGTGAAGATACTTGTTTATTAATCGATTTTGATAAAAATATTCAATTCAATGATAAATGTTTAGGTTTATTTAGCATTAAAAATTCTGAAATACATGTTTTAATTAATTATAAGATTTTAAACAAAAGATATCCATATATTAATACCTCTGATTTTAAAAAAAATAATATCAAATCTTTTGATAATTCATTGGAGATTGAAACAATAGATTTGGGAAATTTAAATGATGATTTCATTGAAAATATTGAAAATTTAATTAAAGAATCATTTTTAGTTAAGTCACAAAAGCGTTTCGATTTAGATGTGGATAATTCTCTTTTAGTTAGGCCACAAAAAGATTCTAATCTAAATGAGGATGCTAATTTAGTCAAATCACAGGATAGTTCTAATTTAGATATTAATAATTCTGATTTAGTTAAATTAAGGGGTAAAGAGATCTTAAAAAATAACAACGATTCCCAGTGTAAGATATGCCACAAAGACAAAAGTAATTTCAAAATTGATGATAGGTTAAAAAATTTAGAAAAGTTAAAACCCGAATATTGTGGAAAATGTATAGAAAAAATTTTTGTAGTGGAATTCTACAATAAAATAATGCCTTTACTTAAAACAAATTACACTGAAGAATTAAAAAGTGCTAAAGAAAAATTTGGCAATGATTTGTTGTTTGATATTGGAATTTCATTATTCGAAAAATATCAAATTATTCGATATATTGGTGTTAAGGAATTATTTTTTACAATCAATAAGGATTCTTATTTAATTAAAAAATATGCTGATTTTTCTGATAGAACTAATTTATTGATAGATAATATCACTGAATCAAAACCAAAAAATAATTCTAATGAAGATTCTATTGAAAATATTTCAGATTCTAATAATAATACCACTAAAGAACAAATGGAAATTGTTATTGCAGCCATTAAGGATGGAAAATCCAGAAATGAAGCTGCAAAATTAGCTAATATTCCACCATATAAAATTGTCCATTGGTACAATGAAGGAAAGATAGGCAATAAACCTGAAAATATTTATTTTTTTAAAAAAATGAAAGAAATTGAAGATAACAATAAAAACAATGATGAGGAACTTCAAAAGAGAATGGATAAAGTTTTAAATGAAATAAAAAAAGGAAAAACTTTTTCTCAAATGGATTTCATTAGTGAAAGCACAATAAATGAGTGGATAAATAAAGGAAAGCAAAATAAAAAACCTTATGTCCAATTTTACAATGAATATTTAAAACTAAAACAATCAAGTGTTAAAATTCCAAAATTAGTTAAAATGGATTCCTTTGGAAATAGGAATACTATTATGAAAATGAATATTATTCTTGAAAATTTAGCTAAAGGAATAGGTGAAAATGAAGCTATATTAAAAGCAAATGTTTCTCAAAATACTTATAACTATTGGTTGAATAGAGGAAAACAAAAATTTGGTAAATTATACATTGAATTTTATAATTATGTTAATCAAATTAACCATGAACTTTGTAATGATGATGAATTGTGGGAAGATGCTGTGGAATTAAACAATATAGATCCGGATATTTATGCTCCGTTACCTATTGAGTATGAAAAGTCTTTTTCTCATACTTCTATGAATCAAAGTGGTATTGCATGGGTAAATCAAGTAGGAAAAAAATGGGTTTATGCTAAGTCTCTTGATGGGAAGGCAATTAGAATTACTAATGAAGATATTTATCAACTTCATAGCGAAGTTAAGAAGGCAGGTCATGTTTGGGGTGTGAGAGATTATGATAAAGCTAGGAAGTTTATTGATATTCCTGAGGATTTTGTTGTTCCTTTAACTGATGTTGTTGGGGAGGATTATGTTCCTGCTGTAATTGATCCTGGTATTTATGCTCCTCTTTCTGATGAGTTTGCTCGTAACTTCACTACTCAAACTAATAGGACTGGTTTGGCATGGGTTGCTCATGCGGGGAATAAATGGATTTATTCACGATATATTGATGAAAATCATATCTATATTAAGGCGGATAGTGTTTATGAGCTTTATGATAAGGTTAAGGATAGTGGTCTTGATTGGGGTGTGAGGGATTATGATGTTGCTAGGAAGTTTATTGATATTCCTGAGGATTTTGTTGTTCCTTTAACTGATGTTGTTGAGGAGGATTATGTTCCTGTTGTAATTGATCCTGGTATTTATGCTCCTCTTTCTGATGAGTTTGCTCGTAATTTCAATTCTCAGACAAGTGGTACTGGTTTGGCATGGGTTTATCATAGTGGAAAAAAATGGAATTATTCGAGGACTGTTGATGAAAAACATGTTTATATTACTGCGGGTAGTGTTTATGAGCTTTATGATAAGGTTAAGGATAGTGGTCTTGATTGGGGTGTGAGGGATTATGATGTTGTTAAGAAGTTTATTGATATTCCAAAAGATTATGTGGTTCCTAAAAATGTAGAAGAGCCAGTTAGGATAAGTTCTGGGATATTGGATCCTTTGCCTGAAAAATATTTAAAGTTCTTAAATACAAATCAAAATAGGACAGGTTTTGCTTGGGTTAATCCAATGGGGAAAAAATGGGTATATCAGAGAAAAATTGATGGCATTTCTATTAAATTTAGTGATGGGGATATTCATAAACTCCATGAAGTGGTTATTAAAAATAATCATATTTGGGGTGTCATTGATTATGATAAAGCAAAATCAATAATAAATAAAAATAAACTTTTGGAATCTAAACAATCAAAACTTCCAATAAATGATTTTAAACCGATTAAGTCAACTAATGTTATGGTAAATTATATTCAAATGTCTCTAAATGGATTGGATGTAATAATCAAAGGCAATATTAACAATGATGAATTAATAACTACTTTAAGTAAACTATCCTTATTTGAGAAGGACATTAAGAGGATTATCACAAATTCTATTGATAATCAAATTGATATTTTCATTGAATTGGAAATTAATAAGTATTTAAAAAATTCTTTTGAAGAAATAATCAATGAACTAGGTTGGAAAATTAATAAATAATTAATATTATATATTTAATTTTATCAAAAATACAATATATTTTTTATATTTTCTTCTTTAATTTCTCATAGATAATTAATTATTGTTTTTTCATTAATTATTGAATTTTATTTGATCTATGATCAAAATACTGATCAATGAAGGTATATAGTTATGTTTAAATAGTTTTTAAATTAGATCTTAATATAATTATTGATTTAATTTGGTTTTGGTCATGTCTTTAAATAAGGTAAATATAAAAATTAAATATGATTCTGATGAAGATAATTTGTTAGATGATTTTTATATTCCTGTATTGTCCGAATCAACTGAATATTATAGGTTATCTGGTTTTTTTAATTCTTCATCTTTAGCTGTGTCTGCTTGTGGATTAGAAAATTTCATTAAACATGGGGGAAAAATGAAATTAATTTCTAGTGTTATTTTTTCTGAAGAAGACTTGACTAGGATTAATGAAGCTGAAGAAAATCCCCTGAAGATTATTGAAGAAAATTTTATTAATGATTTTAATAATATTTCAAGTGAGTTTGTTAAAGACCATTTAGCTGCATTGGGTTGGATGATTGCTAATGGATTTTTAGAAATAAAAGTTGCTTATCCTAAGGATTTAAATTCATTATTTCATCCTAAAGTTGGAATATTGAAGGATATTGATGGCAATACTGTGAGTTTCAGTGGTTCAGATAATGAAACTCGTAGTGGATGGTTAAATAATATTGAAGAATTTAAAGTGTTTGCTTCATGGAAATCAGGGCATTCAGAAATAATTGATTCAGATATTAATTCTTTTTATAAGTATTGGAATAATAATGCTAATAAAGTGAATGTTATTGAAATTCCAAAGGCTATAAAACGAGATTTGATTAAATTGGCACCAAAAGATTTAGATAATTTAAATTTTCATCAATTGCCTAATTATGAAGGTGGGGATTCTATTACAAAAGATGAAAGAAAATTAAGATTTTATCAACAAGAAGCATTGGATTCTTGGTTTGATAATGATTGTAGAGGAATTTTTGAATTAGCTACTGGTACCGGTAAAACATTTACTGCACTTAAATGTTTAGAAAAATTGTATAAAAAAGAAGATGTTGTTTGTGTGATTGCTTGTCCATTGATATATTTAGTCGAGCAATGGGAAAAGGATGTTAAAAAATTTCCAATTTTTGAGAATGTATACAAGATTTATGGTTCAAATCCTAATTGGAAAAAGGAATTAAATGATTTTATTTTTGATTTAGATTTGGGTCTTTCAGATGATGGTGTGATTATAACAACTCATAATACTTTTTCAAATGATGATTTTAAGAACATTTTATCAAAAATTGATAAAAAATTATGTCTTGTTGTAGATGAAATGCATCATGTAGGTGCAGAAAAATTTAGTCAGGGTTTAACAAACTTAAATTATGTATACAGGTTAGGTTTGAGTGCAACTCCTTCAGTTTATATGAATGATGATGCTACTGATTTTTTAATGGATTATTTCGGAGGGATTGTCGCAAGTTTTACAATTCAGGATGCATTGACAAACATTGACCCTGAAACCGGGGAATATTATTTATGTGAGTATAATTATTATCCAATCCGTGTGATGTTGAATAATAAAGAAATGGAAGAATATAATAAGTTATCTAATCGAATTAGAATTCAATATTTTAAAGATAACGATGATTCTGAAGGTTTATTAGTTCGTTTATTAAATCAAAGGAGACAAATATTAAAAAATGCTGCGGATAAAGATGATAAGTTGCGTGAAATTTTAAATAGATATGATGATTTGGACCATTTAATTATTTTCACTACGTACCATCAAAAAGATAGAGTTTTAAAAATTTTAGGTGAAGAAAATGTATCTCCAAAGCATGAATTCACATCTAATGTCAGTGCTAAACACATAAAAGAGATTGGAATGAGTGAAAGGGAAGTTTTAATTGATAAGTTTGATAAGGGTAAATTAAAAGCATTAGTTGCCATAAAATGTCTTGATGAAGGGGTTGATGTTCCTTCAGCAGATAAAGTTATTATTATGTCAAGCAGTACCAATCCAATGGAATATGTTCAAAGAAGGGGAAGGGTTCTTAGAAAATTCCCTGGTAAAAAAATTGCCACTATTTTTGATATGGTTGTTTTACCTGATGATGATGGTTTAGAAATAACTAGAACTATCAGAGATGCTGAAATTAAAAGATTATATGATTTCATTGAATCTGCAAAGAATAAATTAGAATGTTATTCAATCTTAGAGGAGTGGGGAGTTTAAATGAAAAAAGAAAAATTGATAAATAAAGAAATTTTAGATAAAATTTATAATTTAGATGAACCAGATAATGTTAAAGATTTTATAATTAAAGCATTAGTATGGGAATATGATAATATAGATGAAAAAAAGCCTAGAGTAACAAAGAAATATAATAGTTTAATTGATAAATGGATTGGGGAGTAATTATCATGATTTTAAAATCGTTAAAATTAAAAAATTTTAGAATTTATAAAGGTTCTGATGATGATGGTTATGAACGAATTAATTTTGCATCTGGAGATAAAAATATCACCATTATTCAGGGAAATAATGAAGTAGGCAAAACAACAATCATGAATGCACTAACATGGTGTTTATATAATAAAGAATTTTATAAAAAAGAAGGTAAAAAACCATTATGGAACTCCTTTGCTGCTGACCAGTTGGAAAATGGTCAAGAAGATTTTGTTGAAGTATCTATTGAAATGGAAGATGAATCTAATCATCTTGTTACTTTTAAAAGGGTTTTAAAATTTTATAAAAATGATCTAGGTAAAGTTATTCGTGGCAATTCGACTTTTGAAATTACTGAAGATGACGGTATTAATACAAGGGAATATTTGAGCACTGAAACTTATTTAAATAAACATTTGCCGTTAAAACTTAGGAAATATTTCTTATTTAATGGAGAACAACTTGGTAAATTTTTTGACCTTAGTACTAGTGGCAATATTAAGGATTCTGTCGATCAATTATCTCAATTAAACTTATTAAATAGATTAGTTAGTCATTTAGACTCTATTGAAACAACTCATATTAATAAAAGTAAAGATTTGTCTCCTAATCTAGCAAATATTAGGAATAAGATTAAAACTGAAGAAAATAAATGTAAAAATAATCAAAAAAATCGTGATAATGCGATTAAAACAAAAGAAGAATTGGAATCTAAAATTAAAGACCTTGAAGACCAAATTTCATCTATTAAGGGTGACCCACAAGAATTGATGAATGAACGTAAAGATAAGGAGGATAAGTTAGATAAGAAAATTAAAAAGATTAAAGATAATGACAAAAAATATAAAAAGTTTTTATTAGATAAGTTTTTCTATATCTTGGGTTATGAATCCTTAAATGAACTTCAAACAATTGGGGAAGGTTTGGCTATTCAAAATTTTATTCCTGCTGATATTAAAAAAAGTTTCTTAAAACAATTGTTGGATAATAAAATATGTATATGTGGTGAACCTTTGGAGGATGGTAGTGACCATTATCAACATGTTTTGAATTTATTTAATGATACAAATCCTGTAACAGATATTGAAGAGGAAGTTAATACATTATTAGGTTCAACAAAAGTTCATATATCTGATTATCCAAAAAATTTCAAATCAGATTTAGCCAATATTAAGAAAGACGGAAAAAATTTGGAAAAAGAAAGAAAAGCTTTAAATGATAGGATTGTGGAAATAGATAATATTCTTGATAATATGGACGCTCAAAATATTATAGCTATTCAAAACAAATTAAAAAGTTATAGAACTTCTAAAGAAACTGCAATTAAAGAGAGTGTTTCTGCGGAATTAGCTATTAATGCTTCAAAAGCTGAACTTAAAAAATTATATAAAGATGAAAAAGAGGAATTAAAAAAAGCGGGCCAATATGATGAGAATGAGCGTCGTTTGAAGTTTATTAAAAATATTAAAAAAATTTCTAATAGTTTAAGGGATGAAATTTCTGAAGATATGCATAATAAACTTGAAAATGCCACTACTGATATATTCACTGAGATGCATTGGAAAACTATTTATGATCGTGTAGAAATTGATGAAAATTATTTAGTTACAGTTTTCCAAAAAGATGGCGATATTAACACTGCTAATGATTTGTCTGATGGAGGTTCATTAACTTTGGCATTAGCTTTTACTTTAGCATTAAATTCCTTATCTGGTTTTGAATTGCCAATTGTTATTGATACTCCTATGGGTGATTTAGATGAAGATATCCAGATGAATATTGCTGGTTTTTTACCTAGTTACTCAAAAGAAAAACAAATAGCTTTGCTTGTTAAAAGTAAGGAGTATACTAAAGAATTTAGAGAGTCTGTTATAGATTATGTGGGTAATGAATATAAACTTCAATTTGATGGAAATAATAAAGGTATTAGTAGGGTGAGACCATGGAGTTAAATAATACTACTGTTGATGAGGTTGTTAGGTCTAAAAGAGACCATGTACTTATTGATGAATCAGATGTAGACAAATATAAGATTATAGAGAAAAAACTTCCATTTAAAAATCATTTACATACATTTACAGTCGCTACATTTTTAGGTTACTATTATGTGGAAGATTCTAAAGAAATTGAAAAGAGTTATAATGGTTTTGTTCATTTAAGTGTTTATAGAAATTCTCCATATCTTGATTTCTTAAAAACATTTGCAATTGTTCATGAAAATGACCCGTTAATTTTAGTTGATGAAAAAAAATTATTTTCAATATGTGAAGGTTATGCAAGAACGGGTATTGATTTGATGATGGATTGGGTCGATTCTAAAGATGAAGACCTTGAAAATATAATTGCAAAATTATTAATTGAAAAATTTGATGAATTAAATGTTGAATGAGTTAATAATTCTTAATTATTAATTCATCTATTGCTTTTCTTTTTTTTGCATTAGCGTTAATGTTTCTTCGAGCTTTTACATATTCAATTTTTTGGTTTTTATATAATTTTTTAAAATAACTTTTATTATCTTCATTTTTGGAATTACTGTTGCTTAATAGCATTGGAATATGTTTTTTACTTAATCTTTGAATAAATTCACTTAATCTAATTTGGTCTAAATCACCAAAATTATCTTTGTAATATTGTGTAAAATTAGATGTTTGATTTAATGGACGATATGGGGGATCTAAATAAATAAATGATTTATTTGTGACATAAGGTTCTATTTCTAAGAAGTCCTGTGTTTTTATAATTACATTATCATTTAATACTTTATGTACTTCATATAAATTATCTTCCTTGTATATAGAGGGATTTTCATATCTTCCTGCAGGTACATTAAATTTTCCTTCTTTATTTACTCTAAACATTCCATTAAAGCATGTTTTATTTATAAAAATCATTTGGGCCGCTCTTCTGAATTCTAATTCTCCAACTTCATCGTAATTAATTTCTTTTAAATTTTCATTAAACAGCTTTCGTTTTTCTAAATAACAATTTTTTCGTTCTTCAGCGGTTTTATAATCATTATATTCCTTTTTTAAAGGTTTTAATTCTTTAATTACTTTTTTATAATCCTTTTGTATAGCTTTGTATGTCAATATCAATTCAGGATTAATGTCTGATATGATTGATTTAGAAATTTTATAATTATTTTTCAAATGGAAAAAAACAGAACCTGCTCCTACAAAAGGTTCAAAATAGCATTCAAGTTCATCATCTTTAACAATTTTAGGGAGTCTTTGGTCAATTTCTTTTAATAATTGTCCTTTTCCTCCAACCCATTTTAAAAAAGGTTTTGCATAAAAATTTTGTCCTTGAATTAACCTACTTTGCATAGTATATACTTTTGATAATTTTTTTATTTAAAAGATTGGATCCATAATTTATTAACACGTTAATGATATAATTATAATATAGGTATTTAATACGGTTGGTGCTTTAATGGGTAATGAAGAATATATTTCTGAGTTTGAAGGAAAGTTTTCAGTTGATAGAATTTTTAATGATAAAAAATATAATTTTGGTATTTTCAATACATATCAGGAAGCATTAGATAAGGTGGACTATTTGGAAGAGGAAGGGTGGCCAATTTCAAAAGATATTGTTGAAAAAAAGGTTGTTGTTGATGATTTAGGTTTATCTTTAGATAATATTGAGAAAGTTGAGGATAATTTTATTGTTTTTAAATTTATCAACGGTGAAAAAGTTATTTTTGGGGAATATGACTCTTTAGATGAAGCAAAACAGATTCGTAGTAATTTAGTAAGTAATGCTTGGGAGTCCACGGAAAGGAATACTCGTTCAAAATATGGAAAATATATTTTAAAGGATAATAATAAATTTGTTGTTAAAAGAACGTATCAAGGAGTTAATCATTTTTTCGGTTCATTTAACACATTGGATGAAGCCCTTAAACGTAGAGAAGAACTAGTTTCAACAAATTGGGGAAAACTTAACATACCTCTTAACATGAAAAAGGGCAAATATATTTCATTTAATGGGCAAATGTATATGATTCAAAGAATGGTTGAGGGTTCTGTTAATGTTTATGGATTTTTTAATGACCTGGAAAGTGCAATTGAACAGAGAGATTGGTTGGTTAAACATGGATGGTCTAGATTAGAAGTGCCAGACCATTCTAAAAGACACATTCATAAACGAGGAAATGAATTTTTAATTTATAGAAGATTAAAAGATGACATAGAATATTTTGGCACATATGATTCTTTAGAAGAAGCTAAAGCCATGAGAAATAAATTAATTGAAAATGATTGGGTAATGCCAGATGAACATGAAGGTATTGAAAAAATAAGTGAGCATGTTTATTTTGATGGTGATTTTTATAGTATTCAAAATATTGTTGATGGGCAAAAAAGAGTTTATGGGGTCTATAAAAATAAAAATCAAGCTATTTCAGATGAAAAATCATTTATAACTTATGATTGGGATGGTGTTTATACAGTTCCAACCGATGATTATCCTTACGGGGAACATATTGTTCCATTTGATTATATTTTTATTTTAGAAAACATGGAGAACGGTGTTAAGAAGGAAATTGGAAGATATTTTAGTTTTAGAGATGTTGTTAATGCTAGAAATGAAATGTTTCCAGCTAAAGAAACTAAAGAAAAATTAACATTCTCTGTTAAAATAGGTAAATCTTATAAAAATAGAGGATGGTCCATAATAAGGGACACTACTTATGATCTAGTTCCAAAATTAGATTATGAAGACGAGTGTGACATTATTGTTGATGGTATTCCAACTACTGGTAAATTAAATCTATTGCCTAGGATATTTTATAATAAGGATGAAAAACTTGTAAAACATCTTGAAGAACTTGCTAAAACAAATTCTGAAGGTAGGATTGATGTTCAATTATTATTAAATAAACGTAATCTTTTTGATAATGATGAAATGGTTCAAGGGGATTTAAACACTAAAATTAATATGTTGACTATTGAAAATGCTGAATTAAATTCTTCTAATTTGGAATTAAGGGAGATACTGGAATATATGGATGATGAGAATAGGGATTATATTAATAAATTTAATGAATTGCAGGAAGCTATTGAAAAATTAGCAAATATTGACATTTCTGTTGAGGAAATGTCAACTCTCCCTAATGCAGAGATAAGACTCAAAATTTTTGATATTTTAGACCAAATTAAAGTTTTAAAAGAAAATTTTGATAAGCATTAATATTTATACAATCAGAGGTATTCGGTGAAAATATGATTTTTATCGATAAACAGGATATTGTTGATATTTTGGAACAAATAGATTTTGTTGAAGAACCTAAAGTTCCGTTTCCTCAAGCGGATACTTTTACAAGAATTATATGCATTTGTGAACATCTATTAGATGGGGATATGTCTGCGAATGATATTGTTGAATTAAATAAGTTTACAAAGAGACAAAAAGATTATTATACTAATGCAGGAATCTATCTGTCTCTAATTGAAAAATATAAAAAAGGAAATAAAATTTTTTATAAGCTTTCTGATAGGGGCAGATCAATATTTGGATTAGATGAATATGAACGTGATTTGGAGCTTTGTAGATGTTTATTTGAACATACGGTTTTTCACAATGTTTTTTCAGTCTATTTGATAAATGATGACATAACATTAAATGAAATTATTGAAATAATGAATAATCATGCGTTATATAATATTAACAATCCTCAAATTTTTAAAAGAAGAGGAAAAACTGTTTTAAGTTGGATTAGATGGGTTACTGCTCATTTTGAATAAAATTTTATTTTTTTATTAACATTTATAACGTAAGCTGCCCTATATTTAACCAGGAGAATATTAATCATGAAAACTTTAAATGTAGTTGCAGCTATTATTAAAAAGGACAATCAAATCCTTGCAACCAAAAGGGGCTATGGCGAGTTCATTAACATGTGGGAGTTTCCGGGCGGAAAAATAGAACCTAATGAAACCAAAGAGGAAGCTCTTATAAGAGAAATCAAGGAGGAACTCGACTGCACAATAAAGCCCACTAAATTCGCCTTAAAATTAGAATATCAATACCCCACTTTTTATCTTAAGATGGACTGCTTTGAAGCTACAATAACAGAAGGAACTCCAAAACTTCTTGAACATAACGATGCCAGATGGCTCACTAAAGATCAACTAGATGAAGTCAACTGGATTCCAGCAGACCTTACAATCATTGATTATTTAAAGGAAACTATGGAGTAGATTATCATGTCAGACAAGAGAATTGAACTTGCACAGGAAAAACTCAAAGAATTAGAATCCAAATTGGAAAAGGTTAAAGGAACCCCAAGGGAAGAGGAGTTCCAAATGCAAATCGACAAACTCAATGGCCTAATCAAACACCTTAAGGAAGAATAGTAATGAACATGGATGAAATCATTAATGGAGCAAAGACAGCATTTATAGATGAGTCTATCGACTCCAGCTCTGATTTCAGACCTAAACTACTCTTCAACAGTCACGATACTAAGGTCATTAACTCAATCAAGGAGGAGCTTAGAGGCTGTGATGAGTTTCTAATATCCACTGCATTCATCACCATGGGAGGAATAACTCCGCTTTTAGAGGATTTCAAGTACCTTGAGGACAACAACATCAAGGGAAAGATCCTTACTACTGATTATCTGAATTTTACTCAACCTAAGGCTTTAAGAAAGCTTCAGGAATTCACAAACATTGAAATCAAGCTTTACTCTCAGGAAAAGGAGGGCTTTCACACTAAGGGTTATCTTTTCAGGAAAAATGATATTTACAAGGGAATTGTGGGAAGTTCCAACCTGACCATGAATGCACTTTCTGTCAACAAGGAGTGGAATGTTGAGTTCACCTCATTAAATGAGGGAGAAATGCTTTTAAAAATCAAAGAGGAATTCTACAATCTCTGGAGAGAATCTGATGATTTAGAGGATGTCCTGAATGAGTATGAAAAAGTCTATGAGGACAACAGACGTTTCACTGACCTTAAGAAAATCACTGAAAAAATCAAGGAAAAGAATATCACATTATCTCCTAACATTATGCAGGAGGATTTCCTAAACAACCTGAGAAGACTTATCAAGCAAGGTGAGGATAAGGCAATACTCGTATCAGCCACAGGTACAGGTAAAACCTATGCTTCAGCTTTTGCCGTTCATGACTTCAAGCCTAAAAGATTCCTGTTTTTAGTTCACAGGGAGCAGATTGCAAAACAATCCATTGAGGCATATAAGCATGTTTTTGCTGATCATGAGAAATTCGGTCTTTTATCAGGTAATTCAAAGCAAACCGAAAAGGATTATCTGTTCTCAACAATCCAGACAATGTCAAAGGATGATGTCTACACAAGTTTTGACAAGGACCATTTTGACTATATTGTTGT
>SUTL01000051.1 GCA_015062925.1 Methanobrevibacter thaueri | reverse complement strand
GTATTTGCAGCGCTTACTGCTCCAATACAAACAATGAATAATAGAAGTATTGATAGTATTAGTATATTTTTCGTTTTGTATTTCTTCATGATGGAGATGATTATTTTTCTCATGTTTTGTTATGAAAATTGTGTTTTGTGGTATTTTTTTTATTGTTTTTGTTTTTGAATAAGTTCATGTATATGTCCTTGTTTATTTTGGTGTTTTTATGGTGTTTTGTTTTAATTGTTTTTGTGACTTTGTTGCAAAATTTATGGAGATTTTTATTTGTGGAATTTTATTTTCTATATTATTTTTAATCATATTATTAGTAGTTTTATTTTCTTTGTTTGTTTATATAATTTGGTTATTTTTATTTTTTTAGTATTTTCAATGTTTTTAGAGCAGTTATGTCTGTGGCTGTGGTTTTGAAATATATTTTTTCCATAAAATTTATTATATTAAATTAGTATATTATTATATTGTGGGAATTAATTTTTCCATAATATGCATAAGTTGGAGGCAATTTTGTTTCTAACTTACTATTTTTCTTAAATTAGAATGATTTAAATAGTATTATTAAGTTATAAATATATTACTGTTTGAATTCTACTTTTTCGGGTTGGTTAATTATAATGTCTGATGTGAATAAGATTGATATGTTTAAAAATGATGTGAGATATAGGGAGAATATTGCTCATATTGAAACTATTCCTTCTAAAAAACCTAGTTTTAAAAAAGTAGATAATTTAAATGGGAAAATTATTAAGTATCTTGATTCTAAAAGTGTGAAATTATATCAGCATCAGGCGGAAACTTATCAGGCTATTCAGGAGGGAGAGCATGTTATTATTACAACTCCCACTGCTTCAGGTAAAACTTTAGCTTTTAATTTGCCTATTATGGAGACTATGATTGAGGATGAGGATGCTACTGCATTATATATTTATCCTGCTAAGGCTTTATCTAATGATCAGTTGCTTGTTTTGGAGGGTTTGGAGGATGAATTGGGGATTAATATTAATCCTAGAACTTATGATGGTGATACTCCCCGTGAGGATAAAAGAGGTATTCGTGAAAAGTCAAGGATTGTTTTAACAAATCCGTATCAGTTGCATTTGATTTTATCTTGGCATCATCAGTGGTCTAGGTTTTATAAAAATCTCAGATATATTGTTATTGATGAGTCTCATTATTATAAAGGGGTTTTTGGTTCTAATGTGGCTTTTTTAATTAAGCGTTTGAAGAGGATTGCGAATTTTTATGGTTCTTATCCTCAGTTTATTTTATCTTCTGCAACATTAGCTAATCCTTTGGAACTTGCCAATAATTTGACTGGTGAGGATTTTGTTCTTGTTGATAAAGATACTTCTCCTAGTGGGGAGAAAGATTTTATTCTTTACAATCCTTTTAAGAATTATGTGAGGAAAAAGGTTAATATGCAGAATGCTCCTTCAGTACATATGGAAACAGAGAATATTTTCATTTATATGATGTTAAAGAATATTCAAACATTATGTTTCACTGTTTCAAGGAAAACAACTGAACTGATTGCAATGTGGGCTAAAAAGGATATGACTCAGGTTAAAGGTAAACTAGCTCATAGGATTGCTGCTTATCGTGCAGGTTATCAGGCTGAAGAAAGACGTGAAATTGAAGAAGGTCTTAAAAATGGTAAGTATCTGGGTGTTACATGTACAAATGCATTGGAGTTAGGGATTAATATTGGTTCTCTTGATGCCGTGATTATCTCCGGATATCCTGGGACAATGATTTCAACCTGGCAGCAAGCTGGAAGAGCAGGTAGAAGTAATCAAAAGTCATTAGCTGTTTTAATTGCTTTTGAAAATCAGTTGGATCAGTATTTTATGAATAATCCTAAATTCTTTTTCGATAAACCTCATGAAAATGCTATTATTGATTTGTCAAATCCTATTTTACAGGAAGCTCATCTTTTATGCGCAGCTAAAGAATTATCTCTTCAAAGAGGTGAAAGTGAAAAGTATTTTGGCATATCACAGGACGTTATTGATAAATTAGTATCTAAAAAGGATTTAGCTGAAAATCATAAAGGTGATTTTATTTATCCTTATGATGACAATCCTGCTATGGACCATTCTCTTGATCAGATTTCATCAGAAGAGTTTAAAGTAATGAATAATGGTAGGTTATTGGAGACTATGGAGCGTTCTCAGGTTTACAGAGAAGCTCATGAAGGCGCTATTTTAATTAATAAAGGAGACACTTATGTTGTTAATAGTGTTAATTTGAAAAACGGTTTTGTCAATGTCACCAAAAAAGAAGTGGACTATCATACAATGGTTTTAAATCAAACTGATATTTCAATTAAAAAGAAATTGTCAAAAACACGATATGGTGAATTAACAATTCATTTTGGTGAATTAACTGTTAGTGAAGATTACTTTAAATATAAGAAAATGCAGTTTTCAAAAGCCACTGGTACATATCCACTTGATTTACCACCATTAAAATTCAACACTAAAGGATTATGGTTTACAATACCAAAACAGGTTAAAGATTCATTGGAGGATATGTTTCCAAATGAAGATGAGGTTTTTGCAGGAGGATTGCATGGTGTTGAACATGCATTAATCGGATTATTCCCATTACATACAATGTGTGACAGATTTGATATTGGTGGATTATCAACTAATTATCATGAAGATACACAGGAAGCTACAATTTTTATTTATGATGGTTATGAGGGTGGTATTGGTATTACACAAAAGGCAGTGGATGTTTTCGTTGAACTTTTAAATTCAACAATTAATCTTCTTGATAACTGTAAATGTAAAAAAGGATGTCCTTCATGTATTTACTCTCCTAAATGTGGAAATGATAATAAACCATTACATAAAGGTGCTACTAAATATATTTTAAAATACATGCATGATTTAATCTCCAATAATAATGATGGTGTTAAAGAAGAAATAAATATAAAAGAAGATGATGATGATTATGAACAAGCATATATGTTATATGAAAAAGGAGATTATTCAGCTTCAAAAGATATTTTAAGTAAAATCATATCATTTGACAGGAAACATGATAATGCACTTGCTTTGATGGCTCAAATATTATATGAACAGGACCAGAAAGACATAGCATTGGTTTTTGCAAAAAAAGCAATATCAGCCAATAAATCAAATGAAAGAGCATCCCATATTGAAAATCTACTTTTAAACAAACCAGAAAAAGAAAAATTAGAATTAAAATCATTAGATGATATAGATACATTATATGAAGAAGCTTATGATTTATATGAACAGGGAGATTTGGCAACTTCCAGTGAAATCCTGGAAAAACTATTGGATTTTGATAATAAAAACTCAGAAGCCCTTGCATTAATGGGTTTAATATATTACCATTCAGGTATATATCCCAAAGCCATAGAATATTATAAAAAAGCATCTAAAATAAATAAACATGGTGAAATGGTTCTGGAATTGAAAATGAGAGTTTCATAATCATAAAGTTATTACTTTAAATATTGTCAATTATTAAATACTTTTAAATATTTAAAATTAGTTATATTAAAATATTATATATAGAATAAAAAAAGGTGGAAAAATATGCATGAATTATCAATGGCTCAAGGTATTATAAATGCAGTTTTAGAAACTGCTGAAGCAAATAATGCCACTGAAGTTAATGAAGTCACAGTTGAAGTGGGAAGATTAGCAATGATTAACCCCGAACAATTAGAATTCATATTAGGAGTTTTAATTGAAAATACAATAATGGAAGATGCCGAAATTAAATTTGAAGAAATACCTGCTGAAATACAATGTCATGACTGTAACTTCAAAGGCGAAGCCATACTCGATGATAGTGATCATTATGCACCACTTATAAAATGTCCCAAATGCGACAGTTTAAGTATTGAAACCTTAAACGGAAAAGATATTGTAGTTAAAAATATTGTTATAGAAAAACCTGAAGAAAACTAAAAAAATATATATTATAAATGAGGTGAATGGATTATGCATCAAATAGCAGATGTTGAAGTAGCAAAAAATATTATGGATGCTAATAAAAGATTAGCAGATAAAAACTTAAAAAATTTAAATGAAAAAAACATATTCTGTGTTGATTTTGTAGGAGCAATAGGATCAGGTAAAACAACACTTGTAGAAGAAATCATTGATAATACTGATTATAAAATAGGAGTTCTAGCAGGAGATGTAATATCAAAATTCGATGCAGGACGTATAGAACAACACAATGTACCTGTAGTTGGCCTAAACACAGGTAAAGAATGCCATCTTGATGCACATCTTGTAGGTCATGGACTTGGAGATTTACCATTAGATGATCTTGACATGGTTATTATTGAAAATGTAGGTAATTTAATCTGTCCTGTTGATTTTGATTTAGGTTCTCATTTAAGAATAGTTGTTGTAAGTGTCACTGAAGGTGATGATACAGTGGAAAAACATCCAATCATATTCCAAACCTCAGATGTTGTAGTGATAAATAAAGTTGACCTTGCAGATGCAGTTGGAGCAGATGCAGATAAAATGGTTGCTGATGCTAAAAAATTAAATCCAAACATTAAAATTATCAAATCATCCCTTAAACAGGGTACTGGATTGGATGAAATTATAAAATGCATTGAAGATGCAATGAACTAATATTCCTAAGGTGGGTTAGTTTAATGAAAGTATGGGTTGATATTTCAAATGCACCTCATGTGAGATTTTTCAAGGATGTTATTAAATACCTTGAAGCGGAAGGTGAAGATGTTATTGTTACAGCAAGACAGTTCGGTGATATTCATAAATTACTTGAAATGTATGATATAGACTTCATATCAGTTGGAAAACATGGTGTAAGTTTATATGATAAATTAAGAGAAAGCACACAAAGAGTATATAACCTTGTAGACATAATACATGGTGAAAAGGTTGATGTTGCCCTTAGCAAGCATTCCATTGAACTTCCAAGAATCTCATTCGGTTTAGGAATTCCAAGCTTATATATTCTTGATAATGAACATGCTCTTGCAGCAAATAAACTAACACTACCTTTATGTGATAGAATTATCACACCAGATATTATTGATTTCTGGAAACTAATGAAATTCGGTGCAGATCCAAATACCATAATCCCATACAATGGAACATCAGAATTAATGCATTTTAAAAGCTTCAAATATAATGAAAATGTATTTGATGATTTAAATTTAAACTTAAACCATAAAAAAACCATTCTAATGAGACCTGAACCTTCACTCGCATCATATCTTGATGCAGACTGCAGAAAATCAGTTCTCTCACCAATAGTTGATGAATTAAAAAACGTTGCAAACATCCTAATCCTTCCAAGATTCAAAGAACAATCAGAAATATTTGAAGGAATAGAAAACGTACACATTCTAAAACCACCAGTAGACACATCAAGCATAATAAAAAAATCAGACCTTGTAATCGGTGCAGGTGGAACAATGAACAGGGAAGCAGCAATTCTACAAACACCAGTCATATCATGTTACCCTGGGGAAACATTATCAGTAGACCAATACTATATTAACAAAGGATTAATGTACCGTTCAAACAATTCAGAGGAAGTTATCCATAAAGCATTGGAATTCATAGTTAATCCACATGAAAAAATAGATGTTAAAACCGATGATTTATTCCAGATAATAATCGATAATTTATATGACCTTGCAGGTAAATCAAAATAACATATAATAATTAAAATAATGTGAATATATTTTTATAGTATTACATTCAAATACTATATATGTATATTTAATATTCATTTTCATGGGCTGGTAGCTCAGATGGTAGATCGTCGCCTTGGCATGGCGGAGGCCCCGGGTTCAAATCCCGGTCAGTCCATTTTGTATATTTTTAAAAATAAAAGAAAATTGTGATTATAATATGTTGTTAATTGCTCAAAACCACTTACAATTGATAGTTGAAGTTGGAGTAATGCTGTTTGTTTCACTGGTGTTCGCTCTCAACTTAATACCATTGTCACTTAGTGTTGTAACTTTTTTATCCCTGTTTGTAATGGGAGGTTTTACACTAATATTCGGTGCAGACATAGCACTTCTAGTCATATCCTCCAGTCAAGCAGAATTCACACATCCATTCGGACCAATTGCACTTTTAGGTACTGTTGCAGCTCTAGCATCACTTAAAGTAATGAAAGAATCGGGTGTAGATATACGACCCCTCAGAAGATTTGTAATACTATTCCTTGCATGTATCACCATCTTCGGTGGATTAATGCACAGATCATTTCTAGTATTATGGGTAATCGGATTATTCTTCGGATACTTAATAATATCCAAATCATTCAGAGAAAAATCAATATTTACAATGAAAAGAATATTATCCTTTGTAGGTGTAATTGCAGTTGGATTTGTTCTTTTAGAAGTAATTGCAAGAGTAAGTGGAATGACAATTTTCTCACCATTATTAAGATTAAGCAGAATTGATCAATACTCATTATCAAGTATTAAAACAGTATTAAACAACATACAACTAATCGGACATAATGCAAAAGCATCCTACTGGGGAGCAGAAGGAACAGCATTCGCAGAAGGATACATCACACTCCCAATGCAATTAGTATTATTCTTCGGACTTCCATTCCCAATGTTTTTCGGAATACTGGTAAACCAGAAAGATACAATAGATTATATGCTGCCAGGTATTTTCGGATACGGATTTGACTTTGGAATATTAGGTCTTGCAGGCCTGATAATATTCGTAGTAGGTACAATAATAATAGGATTTAAAGTATTGAAAAAATACCGAGAAAAAAGAGAAAAAAATAATAAAAAATACCTGGGAAGAGAAGTATTACTAACAGGTGCACTAGCATCATTCTGTGCTCAATCATTAATCGGTATGTTCGTATTTAACAGAACAATAAATGGTATGGCATTATTAACATTTATATTTGTAGGAGTATTAATCCTGGCAAATGTAGTTACACTCAAATCAAGATCATGAGGGAATATAAAAAATGAAAGCTCTAGTACTATTAGGATGTCCTGAAACCCCTTCACAAACTCCAATGGCAGTTTATGTTTTTAACAAACTGACAAAAATAGGATATGACACTACAATAGCAGCAAATCCAGCTGCTAAAAAACTAGTGAAAATATCCGACCCTGAAAACCATTATAACCTAAACATTGTAGATTTAGAAAGAACATTAGGTGAAATCAACCAAGGAGATTATGATTTACTAGTGGGTTTTGTACATAAAGATGCAGCAGCATCATTCTTTGTAACATTTGAACAAATTCTTCAATGCAAATCATTAGCACTTGTATTCTCAAGAGACGCTGATGAAGTTGCTGATTTCGTTAACATGATAGAAGAAAGTGGAAGTAATGCATTAATAACAGCAGTAAGAGCATTCCATAATCCTTCACCAATTAAAGTTAAATTTGACAAAGCAATAAAGGAGTTTGAATAAAAATGTCTTTTTGTTTAGATACATATCTTCAACAATCTGATAATTATGAAATTCACGCTTCAAAAGCAGGGTTTAAAGACTGTGCAATGATTATCAGATTTAAAGCAGATGATATAGTTTATATTAAACCCGGTGATCAGGTTCTAGGTGTTCGTGTTATAGGTATTCCACCTATCCCAATTGGATTTGACAATGAAAAAGGAACTGTTTTTTTACCATACACCAAACCATGTCATGGAACTTCAGTTGTTGAACTGCCAATTGATAAAGAAGAAGTTGAAAAAATCAGAAAATTAGATACAGGTAATAAAAAATGAAATCAACTGTTGTTGGAAGTTTTCCAGTTGAAGTAAAACCAGCATCTTCAACTAAAGATAAATTATTAAAAGTATTCGGTGCATATGATTCATTTAAACAATCAATAAAAGACAGTGTCATTGCTCAACTTGATGCTGGAGTGGATATTGTTTCCGATGGTCAGGTTAGAGGAGATATGGTTTCTATTTTCACACAATATATTCCTGGAATGAAAATTGAAGATGGAAACACTGTTATTGTATCAAAAATCAGAAGACCTACTCAGGAAATTTCTGTTAAAGATTTGAAATATGCAAAAAAAGTTGTTAAAGAATATTATAATGGAAATATCCCTGAAGGTAAAGGAGTGAAAGGAATTATAACAGGTCCTAATACTATTGTTCACTCATCTAGAATTGCTTCATTTTATAAAAACAAAGAAGATGCAATTATAGATTTAGCTCACAGTTTGAAATTTGAAGTGGATGCAATAGCTGAAAAAGTAAATCCGGTATATATTCAAATTGATGAACCTTTCCTTTCCACTGGTATGGTTGATATGAAAACAGCACGTGAAGCAATTGATATTATTCATGATGGTTTGGATGTGCCTTTAGCAATGCATGTGTGTGGAATACTTCGTGATGTTTTTAAAGACATTTCCAAATTCAATGTTGATATTCTTGATTTTGAATTTGCTGGTAATAATGTTAATTTAGATGTTTTGGAGAAAAATTATTCATTAGTATCTGATAAGAAAATTGGATTTGGGTGTGTTGATTCATCAGTAAATACTGTGGATAATAAAAGTGATGTTGATGATTTGGTGAGTAGGGCTGTTGAAATTGTTGGAAGGGATAAGTTAATTCTTGATCCTGATTGTGGTCTTAGAAGAGCACCAAAGGATGTTGCTTTTGATAAATTAAAATTAATGAATGATATTAAAGATAAATATTCATAATATCTTTTTTTTTATTTTCAAAAACCTCCGTTTTGATAAGCTCGAGCTATCACATAAGAAGGTTCATAGAAAGCACTGCAGTTATAATTATCTATCACATCACATATGTCATCATTATATACTCTTATAATACCATCAACATAATCTTCTTTGGATGATAGAGTATTTATGATTAAACGTTGATATACTGCACCCATATCAAGGGGTGTTGGAATGATTGAAGCCAGTTCCTTATCAACAGAGGTAATATCATAATTCCCGTTTTCAAGTCCATAATCATTAATCCAATCTGATTCTACTTTCAGAGGATTTTCACAATGTAATACTTCTGCACAGCTAATCAAGTGATATAGTCCATCTCTTCCAATTGTATTTACAACATATTTATTTTTTTGTTTTATATGTCTTGCTACTCTTTCTATCATGTAACAAATAAAGTATAAATCATTGATTTTAATATCTTCATTTGGGAAATATTTATTTTTCATAATAATTCACTTCCTTTGAAAGTTAATGTTTTAAGTGCTTTTTCAGTGTTAAAGCAGATTTGATGTGTTGGATAATTGAATTTCACTAATTGCCAAAATGCTTCTCTTGAAATGTTGCCTTCAATGAATCCTTCAATGAAATTCCAAATTTGATCATCTGCCATGGGTCCTTCCACTATGTCATAATTATGTTCTATACCATTCCGACAACTTACAATGAAATTTAACCATTCTTCACTCATTTTTTTAAATTTCAGGATGTTTAAATTGGAATTTGATTTATATTCGTATAAATTTACAATTGATTCTCCTTTTTTTGTCATGGCCCACCGTTTTGCTTGCTTTTCAAATGTGGTGCAGTAAAAACCATAACCAAAATCCTTATAAAAACCATTCTGTAGAATACGTGGAAAAGGCACTTCCACATTACTTCCATGATATAATATATTCTTATCCATATTATCTCATCCGCTTTTTTTTCATATTTAAATAATCACATTAGAAATATCTCATACTTTCTCTCTTTATATATTATATTTGTTGTTGACAGTATTAATAATATATGTGGTGTGTATTTTTCCTTGAAAAATTAATGGGATGGTGAGGATTTTTTTTATTTATTTTTAAGGAAGTATTTTTTTCTATCGATATTCATGTTTAAAGTTTTTATCATATAACTTAGATGCATTAAATTCACCGGGGTCTAAAACATCTCCCACTACAATCATTGCAGTCTTTGTAATATTGGCATCTTTTACTTTTTGTGCAATATCTGAAAGGGTTCCTCTAATTATTTGCTGGTCATTCCAAGTTGCCTTTTTAACAACTGCCACAGGAGTCGAAGACTCATACCCCTCAAGCAACTCCTCAACCACCTTATCAATCATACCAATACCTAAAAAAATACACATAGTCGCATGATGCTTAGAAAAACTAGCAATACTTTCACTACGAGACTTAGGAGTTCTACCCTCCGGACGAGTAATAATAACACTCTGTGAAATCTCAGGTAATGTTAACTCAGCTTCGAGCACACTAGCAGTTCCAAACAAAGAACTAACTCCTGGAATAATCTCATATTCAATATTATGCTTTTTAAGTTCACGAATCTGTTCACCAATAGCACCATAAATAGAAGGATCACCAGTATGCACTCTTGCAACCAATTTACCGTCATTCACAGCTTCACTAATAATCCCATCAGTCTCCTCTAAATTCAAATAAGCACTATTATGAATAACACAATCATCTCTAGCACAAGCTAAAACATCCTTATTCACAAGTGAACCTGCATAAATAATAACATCAGCTTTTTCAATAACATTTCTTCCTTTAACAGTGATTAAATCAGGATCACCTGGACCCGCACCAATAAAAATAACTTTACCTTTCATAATTAACTATTTTATATCAAGTATTATTTAATAATATTGTATCAATATTGACCTTAATTCAGAGTAAACTTTATAAATCATCAAGATAATTAAAAAATATGGATAATAAAGGTTTTATTTCAATAGAATATTTATTAATATTATTTATCATAATCATAATTGCTTCAGGAATATTATTTTACACATCCGCATCAATATCATCAAGTTTAAACATTCAAGACACAATCACTCATCGCATGATATTGGATAATCTGGCAGATGAAATCAACCAAGTAAACTCAAACGGAATAGGATACTCAAAAAATATTAAACTACCATCAGATAAAGAATATTATGAAATAACAATAGAAAAAAATAAACTAACAATAGAATACGATAATAAAAAAGGAGAAACACAACTCATACCTGCAAATATAAATACAAAATACAAACTAATAACTGGAAAAAGCTACATCATTTCAAAAACATCACAAGGAGTTGTAATCTCATGAAAGACAATAAAGGACAAATATCCGCAGAATTCCTCTTCTTATTCGGAGTTTTAATAATTATAGTAATGCTTTCAATAATATTCGCTGCAAATGAAAACGAACTAAACATGGCAATGGCTGCAGCAAAAAATGGTGTACTCGAAGGAATCACCACATCATCAAGTGGAATATACCCAACAGAAACATTCAACGACTATTCAATTACAAAAACAAACCTCTTCCAACCATATTCAGTTGAAATAATAAACATATCCTATAATGATTTAGGATATGATACAAACTATGATAAAAAAAGAATACAATTCAAAGTCTATGCAAAAACATCAGACAGATTTACTCATGATGAATTAACATCAATAGGAGATAGAATAAACTATAATCTAAGAAAATCAATAGCAATAAGTTTCAATACCACTGCATCAACAAATAAATTATATAATCCTGTTTTTTCAAATCATTATGTTTACACCACCGCTAATGTTAAATGGATTTAAAAATATAATACATAATCATGTCAAGATATAATAAAGGAAAAGAAGTAATAGAATCAATACACAAAAAACCAGTGGAAGAAATATTTAAAGAACTTGAAGACATAGCACCAGATTTAGGTAGGTTTGCAATTGAATTCCCATACTCTGAAATCTACACACGCCCAGAAGTGGATTTGAAAACCAGAGAATTATGTACAGTTTCAGCAATAACAGTTTTAGGAGCCATTCCTCAACTGAAAGACCATATTAATGCAGCACTTAATGTGGGAAACACTCCAACAGAAATCGTTGAAATAATCATGCAAATGAGTGCATATGCAGGATTTCCAAAAGCAATAAATGCAATGGTTGCTGCAAAAGAAGTATTCCAAGAACGAGAAATACTATGACATTTAAAAAAATCACAAATCAACAAAAACAGGAATTAATGAATGATTTAATTGAAATGGAAACATTTAAGGCTGATGTTGGTGATGAAGGAATAATTCTTCAAAAAGACTTAAAAAACTACTTTATCAAAAACGAGGGAGATAAAAAAGAATTAATAATGAGGCTGGAATTATATTTCTATGCATTCAAACTCTTTTGCCGTCGTGACATCACAATAAATGAAAACCAATTCATAATATACTTAAATGATTCATTACTAGATTATCATTTAATTAATCTTGTAAAAAATGATTTATCTGATTTTGAACTTGAAATTGAAGCTGTAAAAGAAAATAAAGATGTGTTAATTAATTTAAACTTCACCCTAAATTATTAAATTTTAAAAATTTTACAAGCATTAGCAGTTGTAATCTCATCAACTGCTTCAACATCCATATTCTTAATTTCAGCAATTTTTAAAACAGCATTACTAACATTTGCAGGTTCATTCCTTTCATCTTTAGTCATAGCTAAATAAGGACTGTCAGTTTCAGTTAAAACATAATCTAAATCAATTTTACTAATTAAATCCTGATGATGCTTAGAATAACATAACATTGTGGAAAAACTCATCATACAATTATCCATATTCATAATCTTTTTAACAGTTTTCAAACTACCACCATAACAATGAAAAACAAAATACGGAATATCCTCATACTCAGGAATAATATTAACCGCTTTTTTCTCACAATCACGAACATGCATAACAATAGGAACCTTATACTCATTAGCAATATCTAAAAAACTCCTGAAAATCTCCTGCTGTCTTTCACGCAACGCCTTATCAGTAACATAAAAATAATCCATTCCCACTTCACCAACCGCAACAATATCCTTTAAATATTTACGGATATTCTCATGTGCAATACTAATATCCTCTGATGTGGCATTCTGTGAACTTACAGGATGAAAACCAAATGTAGGATAAATAAAACCCTCATATTCATGGGATAATTCTAAAACTTTCATATTACTTTCATTACTGTAACCTGAAACAATAATATAATCAAGTTTATCCTTAGCTCTTTGAATAACTTCTTCACGGTCATGGTCAAAGTCTTCAAAATCAATATGGCAATGTGTATCAATCATTATATTTAAACTCCAAATCTTCTTTCCCTTTCCTGATATGATCTGATTGCTCTTACAAAATCAACTTTTCTAAGTTCAGGCCATAATGTTTCACAGAAATATAATTCAGAATATGAGGATTGCCATAATAAAAATCCACTTAAACGTTCCTCACCACTTGTTCTTATAATTAAATTAGGATCATCCAATCCTTCAGTGTAAAGGTTTTGACTTACAAGATCCTCATCAACATCATCTATGGTAATGTTGCCTGCCTGTACATCAGCAATAATTTTTTTAATAGAATCAATGATTTCTAAACGCCCATCATAACCAATAGCTATATTAAATAATCTTTTATTATAATGTGCTGTTGCATCTTCAGCTTCTTTAATTGCTTCACGTACACTTTCAGGGATTAATTCTGTTTTACCCACAACTTTAACTTTAACTTCATTTCTATGAATTTTTTCATGATCAACCAGTCTTTTAAAGTTTTTAACAAACAGATTCATTAATCCTTCTACTTCATGTTCCGGTCTGTTAAAGTTTTCAGTTGAAAATGCGTAAACTGTAATTATTTCAATTCCCAATTCAATACTCCAGTCAAGAACTTTTTCTAATGTGTCCACTCCAATTTCATGGCCTTTAACAACATCAATGTTTCCTTGCAGTCTTGAATATCTTCTGTTACCATCCATAATTATAGCAACATGTTTTGGCATTTTATCAGGGTTTAAACCACGGGTAATGTACCATTCATATAATCTGTAAAGTATATTCTCTGCCAATTTTCCCATCCCTTTTCCATATTATTTTTTATTCTGATAATTCATTAGCTAATGTTAAACTACGGACATATCCATCTATACTCTGGTCTCTACTTGTATCAATATATACTCTATCAATCCCAAATGTTACAGCACCATAACTTGGCCAAGAACTAAGTAAAACTAATGTTCTAAATATTATATTTCCAACTCTCCCATTAGGAGCAATTATAATATTTGCTTTATTGTTTATAGCTTTTTCAATTAAAATAAAGTAATTATCTACTTTTTCATTGGTGTTTTCTTTTAATAATTTTGTCAATTTTTTACTTTCAATAATGGAATTTGACACTTCACTGCCCCTTCCAAAATCATCCTCTCTTCCCTCAGCAAGAATTGCGATTTTAGGTTCTTTTCCAAGTTTTTTAATGAAGTTAACACAGTTTAAAGCAATTTCATATTTTTCATCAATATTTTTACCCTCATCAATACCCACAGGAGATAATAGAAACTCATAATCATCTCCATTAATATAAGTGGCTCTTGATAAATCAGGATAATATTCTTTAAGTTCCTGCATAATATTAGATGCTGGAAGTGAACCACGCACAACAGCATCAACACTATCATCTAAAACTGCTTTAACTAAATCTTCATCACTATATATTAGTTTCACATCCGTTTTTGGGTGTTTTTCCTTGAAAATATGACATGCTTGTATAATATTTTCATTTTCACCAACACCAATAGCTATTGTTTTCATTAATTTAAATATATGTAACTTATTATAAATTAAAGTTTTCTAATTTAATCAAATTTTAGATGAAAAATTTTTAAATAATTAAAATTAAAAATATACTATTAACCTACTGGGGAGGATTTTCATTCATATGAATCTAAAAATTAAGGAATTAGAAAAATATAGTCAAGAGGATTTTGAAAAAATAAAGTTAATCAAAGATGCATTATCAGAATCTAAACTAGTAAACTCCTCCAGTTATCTTATTCTGGACTCTGAACCTTTACTAAAAAAAGATGTTGTTGAAGAATTAGTTTATCTTTAAAATGCAAGAATACCACAACTTCTGCAAGTTGTGGATGAATTGCACTATTGGGTGTACTGTCTTTTTTAATTAATTTTATTGTGTTTTATTTTATTTGCGTTTTTTTGAGGCTATTT